>JAZOMI010000119.1:0-4384 GCA_045653825.1 Candidatus Aphodosoma sp.
CAAAACGTAACAGATATGAACGGTCGCCTTGCTGCTGGCATTTATGTAGTTCGCACTGCAAACGCTGCAAGTAAAGTTGTGGTTAAATAAGTTTTTTAATTAAATTATAAAGGTAGAGACGCAATATACTAGCGTCTCTACTTTTTTTGTAGTCTTAATGACAATAAGTTAGGTGTAAAAATCAAAATAAGCAGGTTGCAACCTGCTTATTTTGATTTTGTGTTATAATATTCTGATATTTAGTATATTGTAAGGTGTAAGTAGGATTTTAGAGGGGTTTGATATTTCTCTCAAGTCTAATTGTTTTTTTGGGGGGGCGGTAAATTTATGATTAATTTACGGAAATTTACGTTCATAAAAAAAACAAGAATTTACGAATTTAGCCCGATTTCAGATTAAAATCGGGCTTTTTCAAATTCCGTTAGTCAACACGTGGCATGGGTTAGCTTTTGAGTGAGTGTGTATGGCTCATATTCCGCAACTTAAACAAGCATTGGGGATTGATAAAATTGCAACAGAATATTATTCATGGCGGAGCAAAAATAGTTCAAATGGAGCACAAATAGATCTTTTGATAGAGCGTGCAGATAGGATAATTAACATGTGTGAGATGAAATATTATATAATGCCATTGTTAAATAATTAATTTATTGGTTGAATATATTTGGTCGTTATGAATATATTGTGTAACTTTGCACTTTAACGAATATTATAAATTTAAATAATTATATTATGAGAAAAGTTTTACATTTTTTTGTTGCTTTTGTAGCAATTTTTGTTGCAGTTGGTAATGCGTCAGCAAAGTTGCAAACTACAACTATTGGGCCGGCTGCGGGCTATGGTTTTTTGAATGGTCCTGATGGTTCGGATTGGGCGTATATTACTTCGTTTACTGAAGAAAAAGGGTATTATACGTATATGGAGATTAAGATTTATGATGGAGAGAATAGGTTGGTTAGTACGATTGCGGATAGCTTGAAAGTGGAAGATGCTGTTGGCGTGAGAATGGTGAATGTACAACCTCATTTGACTAAAAAGTTTTTTAATCAAGATGATAATTATGAAGTGATGGTTTTTGTCTATGCTAATACAGTTGATTATAAAGGCAAGTATTTGCATTATATATATTCGTTGACTGAGGGCGTGGCTACGAAGTTGTATAATATAGATGGTACGTTCCATATGGCAGAGAATATGTCGGTGAATTCGTATAGCGAGGCATATACAATGGTATTCCAAAGAGAAGAGAGAGGTGATGATGATAGTTTGTTGTATCACTATGATGTATATACAAAGGCGTCGTATTTCTCGAATTTTGTGGCAGAGAAGAAACATACGTTTACGGTAGATTATAAATATATTTCATCATCGGGCGAGGAGCCTTCGCCAATTTTGATGGTGAATAATGGAGGTAAGGCTAACTATGTGTTGGCGCAATATGAGAAGCCTTATTTTACAATTCCTGAAGATGTGAATCAAGATTTAATTATGAATAAGGACAATAGTTTGATAATTAAATATTATGACGATAAGTTCAAACTTAAGTATGAAACTAAGATTCCTGTGGAATTGAGTCTTGAGTATCTTTATACTTTCCCTCATTTGGGTAGTTTAAATATTTCGGGAGATGTATTGCTTAATTATAATGGAGGTGATGTACCAGCATACTTTATTACAGAAAAGAATTATCAAACAAGTTCGGATAGTTATGTTACATCGTATAAATTGTATGATGTAGAGGGCAAAAAATTGAAAGTTATTGCAGATAAGGTGATAAGTAATAAGATGATGGGCGCAGTTGTTGGACAACCACAACAATGGATGTTTGCAAGAGAAGAGGGCGAGTATGGTGTCTTTACGTTTGTGGATTTTCCTGCGTGTGATGTGGTGGCAGAGTTGCCTATAGTGACAAAAGATGAGGTGGTGTTGTCGTCGTCGATTGACCGTTATGGCAAAGGAACTTCGTATCAGTATGCAGTTGCTTTGTTGCAAGGCGAAGTGGCTCAAGATGGTTCGGCTCAACATAAAATAGCGTGGTTTAATACCGATGGTTCGTTCGATCATTATGACGTGTTGAATTTGGGAAAAGGAGTTGAGAATGCAATGTTTAATATTTCGACAGAGGCATTGAATCCACATTTGTTTAATAGCGATGATGAAAGAGAATATATGGTGTTGTTGACTAAAACACGTGAGAATTCGGATGTGAAGGATAAGGTTTTGGCTATTTGCAGTACAAATGGAAAGCATTTGCTCGAACTTGGCTCAGATGAGGCAAAAGGTGGAGATTTAGGCTCGATTTGTTTGTTGAATACGCGTACACAACCGGTGTTGATGTGTCCTTATAGCGATGGAAAAACAATTACCCTTCAATATACCGAATTGCCTTTGAATGTGGCAGATATGAAGGGAGAGGGTACTGCTGAAAATCCTTATGAAATAGCATGTGCTCATGATTTCACTAAGATAGACAATGATCTTGATGCTTATTATAAGGTAGTTAATGATATTGACTTTATGAATGCCGTATTTGGTGGTGTAAAAGGTGAATTTACCGGCAAATTGGATGGAGACAATTTTGAGATTAGAAATCTTGTATTGGATGGATGCGGGTTGTTCCGTGCATTGCGCGACTCGGCAGTAGTGGAAAATATGGTTTTGCGTAATACAGTTTTGTCGGCTTCTATGTTTACTGACGTCATAGGTATTGTGGCTAATGAGGTGGTGGGTGATTTTACTGAGGCAGGAACAGGTTATGGTTGTAGAATTAGTAATGTACATGTACTCTCTCCTTATATTGTAGGTTTAGATGGATTTGTTGGCATTTTAGGTGGTATTGTTGGTGATGTATCTTTGTTTGCTACTATAGAAGGTTGTGCGATGTTGGATGCTAATATTTATGCTCCAACAGCTGAAAGTGTTGGTGGTATTGCTGGTAAAATTGCAACATCGACTACAGTTTCTGTATGTGCTTTTGAGGGAAATATTGAAGCTGGTATTGAAACTGGTGGTATTGTGTCGGTCTCAAGTGCTGATGATGTAATTGAAAATTGTCATGTCACTGCTGATATTTATGGAAAAGGCACTGTTGGTGGCGTTGTTGGCTCAAGCGATCGTTCGAAGGTGGCAAATTGTTATGTGGAAGGTTCAATTGAATTGGATGACCATGCAAAAATTGTAAAAGTTGGTGGTGTGATTGGTGCAATGGGTGCTACTTTATCCGATTCAGTAAAAGCTTTGGTGGCGAATAACATTGTGGCTGTTGAAGAGATGAAATTTCCTACTGACGTAGAATTGTATGCACACCGTATTGTGGGTTATTCGAATGCCAATGTTTTTGAATATGATTGGAAAAATGTTGATTATGGAAAACCACAATCAGAATGGCCAAAAATTTATAATAATCCTGAAAAATGTTTGTCAGACAACTATGTAGTTTCTGAATTAGCGGCAATTGATGCAACAATAGAGTTGAATGATACAACTACAGAAGGTGCTACAATGGCGCGTGAGTCATTGACTGCAGAGTGGTTGACTGAGCATGGATTTGCTATCGGAGAATCTATTGCTTCTCCTTGGAAATACGAAGAGGGAGAATTGTATTTATGGTTCGAAAAACCCGTAGAAGAAACTGCTGTTGATAATATAAAAGAGGATTTGGCGGTGATTGTTTGGTTTGAGGGTGATGAGTTGGTAGCAGAGGGTGAGATGTATCTCTTTGATATAAACGGACAGTTGTTGTCGCAAGGAGTTGACCGTATGAATGTAGCGGGTTTGCCTGCTGGTGTTTATGTGGTGAAAACTACTACTGCTACTATCAAAGTAATAGTGAAATAAAAAATGTAAATTGTATTGTGATATAAATTGTTTTTTGTAAATTTGCACTTTATAATGTCAACGGACAACAGTCAACAGTCAACAGACAATAAACATAGACTGTAACTGACAATAGCTTATAATTGTAAATAACTAATAACTAATCAATAATCACTAATAACTAGTAACTAGTAACTAACGGAAAAACACTATGGCAAATCAATTCTCTCGTCGCCACATCGGTATTACCGAACGTGACCTGCCTAAAATGCTTGAAACTGTTGGTGTAAAATCAGTTGATGAGCTCATCGAACAAACTATCCCTGCAAACATCCGTTTGCCTAAACCACTCGACCTTCCAGAGGCTATGACTGAACAAGAGTTCTTGACTCACATTCACGAATTGGCTCAAAAAAATCAGTTGGCAGACAACTACATCGGTCTTGGTTATTATGGCGCTATCACTCCTGCTGTGATTTTGCGTAACGTATTCGAAAACCCAGTATGGTACACTTCATACACTCCATACCAAGCTGAAATCTCACAAGGTCGTCTCGAGGCTTTGTTG
>JAZOMI010000120.1:0-38598 GCA_045653825.1 Candidatus Aphodosoma sp.
CTATCTCCCAAGGAATAATTAACTTTGTGTTGTATGAAAAAATATAATCAATTATCCCGGGAGCAAAGATACGCAATTTATTTGGGATTACAAGCGGAAATGACAAAAACTGCTATTGCTCGGCAGATAGGATGCAGTATATCAATAGTTTGTAGAGAAATAAAACGAAATACCAATCGTTTTGGTCATTATCTTTATAAAGATGTACATGAAGATGCTATGATGAGACGTCAGCGTAGTGCGTCTAATAGAAAAACTCCACAACATATTATCAAACAAGCTGTAAATCTATTGGTTGAAGAAGATTGGTCACCAAAACAAATAACAGGTAAGTTAGCTCTTGAAGGAATAAATATAAGTCATGAGCGTATTTATCAGGAAATCAGAAACGATTCAACAGGTGAATTAAAAAAGCATTGTCGACATAAGATGAAGTACCGTCATCATACTAATCAAAAAAGAAATACGGCAGGAAAATCGCTAATACCAGATAGAGTTTCGATACATGAACGACCTCTAGAGGCTAATGGAAAACGTTTTGGTGACTTGGAAATGGATATTGTTATTGGCAAAGAACAAGCAAGTGCTGTGTTAACTATAATTGAAAGAAGCACAAATATGTTTTTTCAAACAAAAGTTGAATCTGAACAACCAGAAGTAGTAGCTAATGCTGCATATAGATTGTTATTGCCTTATAAAGAAAAAGTATATACCATTACAACTGATAACGGACTAGAATTTAAAAATCATAAATGGTTAGCTAAGAAATTAAGAAACACTGTTTATTTTACTGATACATACTCTTCTTGGTAAAAAGGTGCTGTAGAAAATGCCAACAAAATATTTAGACAATACTACCCGAAAGGAACAGATTTTAATATGGTACAACAAGCTGATTTAAACGCCATTTAAGCTAAAATTAATAGGAGACCTAGAGAAAAATTAAACTTTTCTTCACCAAAAGTAGAGTTTTTTAAACACTTTTTGTAATTTTGCACTTGCTTGTTGACTCTACAAATTATAAAAGTGAATAAAATATTTTGTAGTTATAAAATAATTTTGTATCTTTGCCAAACTATTTGTGGTATTTATATCAAAATTTTTTCAACAATTATTGCTTAAACCTATGGACTCCTTTGTTTCTTCTGTTTTCAATTTAATGTTAACAAATGTTAAAAAAAGGGGGGGGGTATGTACACACTCTAATATTATACAATAAAATATAAGTAAAGCTAACTGACACTATATGTGTTGGTTAGCTTTTGCGTTTTTTGACAATTCTTAATTATTTATAATATTAACCTAAATTTAAAACTATGAAAAAAGATTTACACAAATTATTTGTCTTGTTGGTAGTTTTTTCTTTCTCTTTTTGTCTGTTGGCTCAAACTCCAGATTTGAATCCAAATGAGCGTTTGAAAGTGGATTTTGAAAATGGTATTCCTGCTGATTGGACTCAAGAGAATGTTAATGGTACTGTTTCATGGAGAGTAGAGTCAGGGGAACTTACATTCCCAAATGGAGCTTATTCGGGTCAATCTCGTGTGGCTTTTCGTGGCGATACTATTGGTACAAATGCTTGTACTCGTTTAATCACTCCTCAGATAGATATTTCATCTATCTATCAACCAATCCTTGTCTTTGCTCATGCGCAAAGTACTTGGACTGAAGATTTTGATACATTGCGCATTTTGTATCGTGCTTCTGACGATAAAGAGTGGACTTTGTTGAAAACCTTTGATTATCCGATGAAAAAATGGGCTATTGACACAGTTCGTTTGAATGGTAGTTCTCGTACTTATCAAATTGCATTCGAAGTAACAGATAACTTAGGTCGTGGTGTTGTTATCGATGACGTATTGGTTCGTTCGACACCTCGTTGTATAGATCCTTATGGATTGATTGCTAGTAAAGTAACTAATGAATCTGTAGAACTATCATGGATGGGAGAATTTGATGCAAAATATGTTGAAGTTAAAGTTTCTACAACACAACTCTCTGCAGAGCAACTTGCGGATGACACAATTAAAGCTGATGTGCTTGATACAACTATTCTTGGCGTAGCTTTCGGTGTTAATCTCAAAGGACTTGAAGCAGGTACTAAATATTATTACTATGTTCGCACTGTTTGTGGTGTAGATATTAGTGAATGGGTTGGTGCTGAATTTCGTACTTCCAATTTGATTTATCCAGGTTATAAAATGAATTTCAACAACAGAACATCGGGTACAACTTATCCGCAGAATTGTTATGTTGGTTCTTCTGAAAATATTACACCTCCTTATATAAATGCGAAATCAGGTGCAGCTGTAAAACAAAAACTCTCTCCTGATGGTTCGTCAGTAGCTTGTTTTAATGCTGAGGTTGATAATAATGTAGCTACTGCTATCCCTGCAAGTTCGCATGCATATTTTTCATTACCACAAATGGAAGTAGGAGAAGGTAAATCAATGAGTGATTTGTATGTTTCTTTCACTTCGATAAATTACGATCCTAATAATGCAGATAGAAACGCAATCATTGTAGGTGTTATGACTGACCCTAATGATTATGGTTCATTCGAAGCTCTTGATACTGTCAATATTACATCAATGCGAGTATTTGAAGAGTGCTTTGTCTCTTTGGAAGACTATAAAGGTGAAGGTAAATTTATTGCATTTGTGTCTGACTTTCCTGAAAGTAATATTTTTGTAATGGAGGATCTTTTGGTAGATTTCCGTCCTGAAGTGTTGAAAGTTAACAATTTCCAAATGCAATTGCCTTCTGCAACTCAAGTGGTATTCAATTTCCCTTTCTCTTATGAAAAATATGAAGTTGTATTGTCGGAAACAGAATTGACAGCTGATGAACTTGCTACTGCAACAGTTCAAGAAATTGTTAATGGAGCAACTCTTCCAGTTGAACTTTCTACTCGTTATTTTGTTTATGCCCGTGGTGTGAAAGGTACAACTAAAGGACCTTGGAGTGATCGTCGTATATTGCGTACTTTGGGACGTTTCGAAACATTGCCATATAGTGTAACAAATAGTGTGATTGTTGATAGTGTAAATACTTATTATCCAGTTTGCTTTGAGAATTCAACAATATCTTCTGGTAGTGTTATGGTTCCATCTGTATTGTCTATTGCTAATTCAACAGCTATGTTTAATGCTACAAGTGGGACATCAAGAAAACCATATGAAGTAAGTGTTACAAAAGGAGCAACTAAAACTTGGGCTGCACTTGTATTACCAGAGGTTGGTGTGGATTTTAAAAATACGCGTTTGAGCTTTGAACTTATGACTCCAACAGCTAATGCTGGGGTTGTTTCTGTTGGTTTTATGAGTGATGCTCGTGATATTTCTACATTCCAATCAATTGCAACCTTAAATGCTGAAACCTCTTATAACTATCATTATGTTGATTTTGTTAACTATAATGTTAGTGGTAAGTTTGTTGCATTTATGGTCTCTACCGATGATGTTGTTGGTGATAAAAACCATGTACGTATTGATAAAATCAAATTTGCAGAAATGCCAACTTGTGGCAATGTTACCAATATTGTGGCAACATCAAATGATCCTTCTCGTTTGACTCTTTCTTGGGATAATACATCTGCTAATGCGTGGGTTGTGCGTCTTGCTGAAACGTCTATTGTATATGAAACTATAGAAACTAGAACTTCGTGGAAGTTTGTAGATACAGTAACTGTAAATAGTGTAGATATTACAGATCTAAAAGGACCTGGTCATAAGTATTACTATACTGTTAAAGCTCTTTGTGATACTGCGGGTGGAGTAATTGGAGAGTGGTCTTATCCTGCAATGATTGAAACAGGTTGTTTTGATGTGCATGCAATTCCTTATTTTGAAGATTTTGAAAATGTTGATTATGCTGTGTCTTCTACAACAGAGTTTGGAGTTCCTTGTATGTACACTCAACTATTGGAACATAATGGTACAAATTTCCCAATGTTGAATACAACGCAAAAAACTAGTGGTTCAAAATCGCTTTGTATTCGTAAGTCTAATGAAATGGAAGGTCAAAATATTTATATAGGTTTACCTAAAATGTCTGAACCTGTTAATAAATTGCAGATTTCATTTAATATTCTTTTCCATGGACGCACTCAATCTATTTCTGTTGGTGTTATGACTAATCCTTATGACTCTACTACTATCGAAGAGTTATTTGTTGTTAAACCAAAAACACTTAATCAGTTTGTAAATTATTTGTTCTCTTTTGAAAATTATACAGGCACTGGTGAATATATTGTTATTACTATTAATAAACAATGTGTTGCATCTGATATGGAATGGATGTATATTGACGATATTGAGGTTGATTATATAGATTCATGTACTCGCCCTGAAGATGTGACAGTTATTGGTTCGGAACCTGAAAGTGTGAAACTTAATTGGAGAACTCCAACAACCGTATCTAAGTGGCGTGTATTGTTTACCTCGTCTCAGATGTCAGCAGAAGAGTTGTCAAAAGCAGAACCTGGAAAACAAAAAGTTATACGAATAGATACTGTGTCTTCTAACCCAGTGGAACTTGCAGGGCTTACTCCTAATACAGCTTATTATGCATATGTTCAACCTATATGTGATACGTCTTCTGGTTCTTGGTCTAATCCAGTTAAGTTCCGTACTCCTTGTGAAGTCTTGACTGTTGATAAACTTGGTGTTGAAGATTTTGATTCTTATCCATATACGACTTCTGCATTAAATAATACTACAGGAAAATATTCTCCTACATGTTATATTACAGGTACTCGTTATGATGGTGAGGTTGAAGCTGGTGTAGATTTAGTTAGCTATATTCCATTTATACATGGACATACAACTGCAGGTCAACAGTATTCTCATTCAGGAACCTCTGCATTGGTTATGACTACAAAACCACCATATAATGGTGCTTATGCTATTACAAATAAAATAGATATTAGTGATATTTCAGAAATCTATATGAAATTCTGGGGTGCTTGTAAGGGTGCATCTAAAACATCAGGTTATGCGGCTGCTATCATTGTTGGTGTTATCACTGATCCTATGGAGATGTCAACTTTCGAGCCTGTAGATACAATTCATTTTGCAGAAGAGATGCGACCATATGAAGTCTATTTTGATAAATATGAGGGAGACTATAACGGAGTAAGGGGTAAATATGTGATGTTCTTGTCTGATTTTGAAATTCAGAATAAAATTTCTATCGATGACGTTCAGTTTGATTCAATCCCTAAATGTGTGCCAAAATTATCTGTTGATAGTATTGGTGTAAATGAAATTAAGGTTTCTTTATCAGGCGGCAAAGCTCCTTATCAAGTGAAATATGCAACATCTTTGGTTGGCGAAGATGTCTTAAATAGAGACTCGCTTCCTTCTGTGGAATCATTGGACAATAATACTCTCTTGATTACAGGTCTTAATAAAGCCATTACTTATTATATTTATGCTCGTTCATCTTGTGATGGTGTTTATGGCGATTGGACAACAGTGCAAACTGTTACAACAAGTTGTCCTACTACTATATCACTTCCTTTTGCTGATAATTTTGAAGATCAACCTGTTGTTACAAAAATGACAAAACCTGCTTGTTGGTATTCTTTATACACTAATAGTACTGCACAATATCCAACAATGTGGAGTACTGTTACAGGTTATACATACACAAAACAGGGTACTTGTGGCGTTTATATGGCATTTGGAAAAGATAATAAGAATGTATCTTATCTTGTGACACCAGAGATTGAAGTAGAAAGTTTATCTCGTTGCAAAGTTACTTTCTATGCTTGTTCATCATCTGGTAACCAGAGACGTTCAATTATAGTGGGTGCTGTTTCTGATCCAAATGATATTGCGAATACTTTTGAGCCTGTTGATACTATTGTCATTGAGTCGGCTACTTCTTCTTCTTATGCTTATGGATTTAATTTATCTGCTTCTTTTGAAAATTATAATGGTACAGCAAAACATATTGCATTTACATCTAGTTATGGATTGAATCAAAAATATAGTAGTAAAACTTGGAAAGCAGAGACAAATACTATTTATTTTACTTTAGATAATATCAGAATTGAAAAGATTCCAACATGTTTCCCTGGTGAAAAATTGGTAATGTTGAGTCACACAGACAATTCATTGACTCTATCATTCACACATGATGGTGCACCTCAATATGAGGTTAAATATGGTCCTATTGGTTTTGAACGTGATTCTGCAGGCACATCTCTTTTGATTGACACAACTGTATTCACTATCGCTAGTCTTGCTGCTAACACTGAGTATGATGTATATATTCGTACCCTTTGTGCCGATGATGATATCTCTGAATGGAGTAAAGCTACTACATTCCGCACTGCTCCTGAATTGGTTACTAATATGCCTTACAAATTCGATTTTACTGACGAATCTGAAGCTGCTAAATGGTTGTTCGCTCAAAATGGTCAAACAAACCAATGGTTTATCGGCGTTGACGATGCTAAAGTGGTATCAGACAAAGGTGGTAAAGCTCTTTATATTAGTAATGATAGTGCTAAATCGGCTCACTACAATCCTGATGTAGCTTCTTACTCTTGGGCTTCACGTGCCGTAGCTCTCGAAGCTGGTGTGTATGTTATTTCTTATGATTGGACTTGCTTCGGTGAGGCTAATAACGACTATGTTCGCGTAGGCTTCTTACCAACTACTTCTCGTTTCAATGGTGGTAGTGCTACTATTACTAACTTGGATGGTACAGCAGGTGCTCTAGGTAATGCACTTACCGAAAATAGTATCCAAGGTTGGATAGACCTCTCTCAATCTAAAGGTTTGAATGGTGTCGATACTACTAAAGCTATGGCTGGACAATGGCAAACTAAAGAAACATTAGTTTTTGTTACTCCAGAAATGGCTGGTCTATACAATATGGTGTTCTATTGGGTGAATAATAATACTATTGGTGAATATGCAGCAAAACGCTCGGCTGTTATTGACAATGTTTCTATCACTCGCGAATCTTGTACACCTCCTCACGAATTTAAACTTATTTCTGTAAATTCAAAAGAGGTTAAGATTGCTCTTACTTCTGTTAACTCTACCGAATCTTACGAAGTTGTTGCTTTGGCTGATACTTTGAATCTAGAAACTGTTACTGAAGCTAATGTTGCATTCCACAAACAAGTAAGCAATGATACTGTTGTTGTTAATGGATTGACTGCTGGTGTAAACTACAAAATTTATGCAAGAGCTATCTGTTCTGCTACTGATAGTAGCCGTTGGACTGGTCCATTCGAAGTTACTACATCTTGTAATCCTATTGCATTGAATATAGTATTGACTATGGATGATGAAAATGAACACTATCCAATTGGTGGTCAATCTTCTCTTATTGAGCAAGAAAATGTTCTTCCAAACTGTTTTGTAGGTGGTCGTGATAATTCTAAAGCATCTATCCCTTATTTGGTTAAAAATAATGCAAATGTGAAGTATGCTCGTTCTGGCGAATATGCTTTGAGATTGTATTCTATTAATAACGATGTGAATGATGCTACTGGCGGATTCGTTACATTGCCAGAAGTAGATGCCGACTTCTCTATTTCACAACTTACATTCTGGATGCGTTGTGTGACTAATGATACTCTTGGTAATATTAATGCTTCTGCTGTAGATGCAACTTATGCTCGTAAAATCACTGTCGGTTCTATGACTAACCCTTATGATCCAACTACATTTGTTGCTCTTGCTACTTATGAGTATTCTTACTCTGCAACATCATTTGGTGCAGGTGCTAATATTAATAATGATGCTACTGGCAATAATTACTGGATTCAAGTTTCTGTGCCTTTGGCTGATGCTGCTGGTCAATTTATTGCATTCAAGGATGAAAATTATGGATTAGCTAACAATATCGTTTATATTGATGATATTGTATTTGAACAAATTTCTTGCTTTACTCCTAATAATTTGATTGCATCTAATATTACATCTAATAGTGCAACTATCGATTGCCGTCATAGCGATGCAACTAAATATGTTGTTCAATATGCAACTGACCCTAATTTTATGAATGTGCGTATTGATACACTTAACTCTTTACCTGCACAGCTTGAAAATTTGGCTACTATGACCGCTTATTACGTTAAAGTTCAAACTATTTGTGCCGAAGGTGATACTTCTAATTGGTCTCCATATTATATGTTTGAAACTAATAAAACTACACCTTATCATGAAGAGTTTACTAATATTGCTAATAATATGAATGGTTGGCAAACTTCTAATTCATATCGTATAGCAGATGTATTTGCAGGTCAAACAGATTTTACTTACTCAAAATTGTCAGCTGATACTTGGACTACTGCAAGCAGTGTATTTTCTGCGCTTCATTTAAAGGCAAATGTATTTAATCCTTCTGTATTGAATGATGTAACAAAAGGTGTTAACTCTTGGTTGTTCTCACCTATTGTTGATTTCACTGATGCTGCTGCAAATTATCACCTTTTGTTTGATCTTGCTTTGACTGATATGGATGCTAATGAAGCTCCATCAGAAGCTGATCAGAAAGATACTGATGATAGATTTATTGTTGTTGTATCTGAAGATGCTGGTGCTACTTGGAAACCAGAAAATGCAATTATCTGGGGTACTGCTACTGATAATTATCAATATTATAGCATTCCTAGTGCAGGCAAACGCTATGAAATTGATTTGACTAAATATGCAGGTAAACAAATTAGAGTAGCATTCTATGTAGAAGCAAATAATCCTGGAGCAACTACTACAATTCGCATTGATAATGTTCATTTTAACACTTGTGTAACAGACATTGTTGATTATACAATTTGTGAAACTGAAGATTTTGATAATGATTATTTCAGCTTTGAAGGAGATCAATTGTCTTTAGGTGAAAATGTTCATAGATATTGGGATTTAGCCAATGGTGCTGGTGAAATTGATATTCTAAGAGGTGTAAATATTAATGTATTACCTAAAGTTGTCACAATTCTTGAAGATAAAATTTGTGAAAGTGGTGTTTATACTAAGAATAACTTCCCATCTTTGACTACTGCAGGTAGATATAAACAGAAAGTACGCTCTGCTAATGGTTGTGACTCTATTGTAATTCTCAATTTGGAGGTTGTGCCTACTCAACGTATAACAACACTTGATACTATATGTTCAGGTCAAGTTTACAATTGGAATGGTGTTGAATATACTGAATCTGGTCTTTATGGTGATACTTTGGTTTCTTCTTTGGGTTGTGATTCTATAGTGACTCTTGTTCTTCATGTAACTGATCCTATCCGTGAAGAGGCTTATGTAAATATCTGTTTCGGTGAAACTTACGAATTTGGAGAGTTGACTATCAATTCTGATTGTAACGTTGAACAAACATTCAAAACTGTTGATGGTTGCGACTCTATCGTATTGCTTCATGCTACTGTATTGCCTGACTATCGTTTGACTTTGAATGAGGTAATCAAATCTGGTGAAAAATATACTGGTCATGGATTTGAAGGTCTTTCTAAAACTGATACATACACTTTGGAACTTAAATCTGTTGATGGTTGCGACTCTACAATCGTATTGCATCTTACAGTTCTCGAAGGTGATACTACTTATATGGAAAAGACTATTACAACAGATGAGCTTCCTTATGAGTATGAATCTATCTATTATGATGAAAACACTAAACCTGGTGTTTATGTTGATACTCTTGTTTTGGAAAAAGATGGTAATGAATTTGTTATTATCCATACTTTGACTGTAGAAGAAGGTACTGCTGTTGATGTTGTTAGAAACTTCGATTTGATTATGGTTCCTAACCCTGTAGTTGCTAACCATACTTTGTATATCAATGCTGACTTTACAGTTGAAGAACGTGAAGGCTTGATGGTTGAAGTATTTAATGCAGTTGGACAACGTATTTATGTAGATACTCCTAATATTTATCCAATCGAAATTGATGGTTTGAATATTACTGGTGTTTATGTAGTACGAGTTGTCACAGGTGATGGCAAATCTTATCAAGGTAAGGTGATTGTTGAATAAATTTAATTATAAACATTAGTCAAGAGTTTCGGCTCTTGGCTAGTGTTTTTCTAATAATTATGAAATCTAAAATCTATTATTTTCTTTTATTAGTAACAGTTTTTTTCTGTAACATTGCACTTGCTCAAACTTCTATTACAGCAAGTAGCTATTTTTGTGACTTTGAAGATGTGAATGAGGATGATAATTGGACTTTGAATAATGGAAATAAAGCAGCCCAATGTAAGAATAAATGGTATATAGGGAAACCTGGAGCTTCTATGGGAGAGAGGGGGTTGTTTATCTCTTGCAATCAAGGTCAGACTGCAGATTATGTTAATTCGGCTGTCTCTATAGTCTCTTTTCGAGAGTTGACTTTAGAAGCTGGTGATTATGAATTGTCGTTTGATTGGAGAGCTGGAGGAACAAACTATTCGGATGGATTGTATGTTTGTTGGATTCCTAAAAATGTAGGTATTACTCCTAATTCTGTCGCTACAAATTTTTTACAGAATTGGATCAATGTTTATGGGTTGAGTTTTGGGAGAGATTCTGTGTGTTTAAATCAACGTTATTGGAATTCCGCATTTGATGCAACTATCTCTTCAGATGGAACTCCTTATTATCTTGTTTTTTTATGGAGTAATGGCTCTTTAACTCCTTATCCTCCAGGAGTATGTGTTGATAATATATTGATTACAAAGAGAGGCCTTTGTAACAGACCAACAAATTTTAAAATAAACCCTAAAGGGACTGATATTTTACTTTCGTGGGAAGGTGACGCTGAGTCATATGAGGTGAAAGTGTATAATTATGTAAAGAATCAATGGTATGAATATAATGATATAAAAGCGAAATATTTTGAATTGCAAGGAATGGAAGAGGGGATGATGTCCTTTTATGTAAGGTCGAAGTGTGATAGTATCAATAGTGCATGGGTTTCGCAAGATAAATTTTTTTATTTTCCTGCAATACGTTGTATAGATTATCTAAATTTAAATTCAAATAATTGCTATACGGGGACATATATGAGCCCGTTAGCAAAAAATGAAGTTGTAGATCATGGTTCCCGTTCGGATTTGAGTCGCCATACAATTCATTGGGATAAAACGGAACGAGATCCTCTTACGAATGGTATGTTGAAAACTGTACCAGATGGTGAATTGGCATCGGTACGACTTGGTAATAAACGAGCAGGAAAGCAAGGTGAGGGTATTATATATAATTTTATAGTTGATACGTTATCTTCTGCTGTATTGTTGCTTAATTATGCTGTTGTCTTGCAAGATCCTGCAGATCATAAACCAGAGGAGATGCCGAGTTTTATATTGAGTATTATGAATGGAAATAAACCATTAGATGATTATGGTTGTGGAGAGGCTAACTTTGTTGGAGGGGTGAATACAAATGCGGCTGAAGGATGGATGCCAATTGAAGGTGGTTGGTGGAAGGATTGGACTACAGTAGCTATTGATTTAAGAAAATATCATGGTAAATCTCTTAAAATTTGTTTTGGTGTTGGGGATTGTGGTAGAGGTGCTCATTTTGGTTATGCCTATTTTACATTGGGGTGTACCGATGGTAAAATTCATGGTTTAACTTGTGGTGCAGGCGGAACAGGTAGAACTGAATTTTTGGCTCCTGAAGGTTTTAAATATAAATGGTATGATCCTAAAAATCCAGAAGATATAATTTCTACAGATCGAAAATTTACAATTGAACCGGAGGATACTGCAACTTATTATGTAGATGTGATTCAACCTACTAATTCGAATTGTTATTATACTGAGCATGTTTCGGGTGTGGGGCGTTTGCCTCGAGCTAAAGCTAATTACGAGTTAGATATAAAAAATTGTGAGAATTATGTTAGATTTGACAATAAAAGTTTTATTCAGCTTGTTAATCAAATCAGTAATGATAGTTCGGCTACAAGTAAAAAGTGTGATGAATTCTTTTGGGATTTTGGTGATGGCGATACTTCAATTGTAGAAAATCCAGTTCATAGGTATCCTGATGAAGGTGGTACTTATACAGTTCGATTGAAAGCCTCGATTGAAGGTGGGTGTGATAATTGGACTTCGTTTGATATAACTTTGCCGAAAATAGGCACTACATGCGATACAACGCAAAAAACGATATGTGCAAATGAATTTTATGTGTTTGAAGGAGATACTCTATATGATACAGGTATTTATGTGGATACTTTGCAAAGTATTTATGGATGTGATAGTATTATAGTATTAGATTTGTATGTAGCAGAAAAGTTTGATACTATTATGTATGATACTATTTGTGCCGGAGAAGAGTATTATTTCAGAGGAAGACTTTTAAGTGCGACGGGTGTATATAGCGATACTACTCAATCTCCTTATGGTTGCGATAGTATTTTTACCATCCATTTTCAAGTAATTGAACCAATGAATATTTCTATTGCTGATGGAGATATAGCAGTTTGTGAAGATGCTGATCACATAGATGTGAATCTTGAATTTGCTAGTGGAGCAAGAAAGCCTGTAGAATATTCTATATATTTTGATAATGGGGCGTTGTCGCAAGGGTTTGTTGATCAAGAAAGGATGAATTTTGAGGAGAGTGGTAATGAGTTTTCTATTTTATTACCAGAGAATTGTACTCCGGATACATACACAGCAACATTTTTGTTTTATGATACTACATTTGTTTGTAGTGATGTATCAATACCTGTTTCGTTTGATGTTTATGCCTCTATATTACAACCAAAATTTGGCAACTTGATTACAGTATTGGATAAGGGGTATGATTTTGAGGAGAATGCGTATGAGTGGTATGTAAATGGAGAAAAAGACCCATCTGCAGTTGGTGCTTTCTATTATTTACCAGATGGACAAACATTTGGAGAAGATGATTGTTACTATATGATAGCAACGCGTCGTGCAGATGGAAAGAAAATACGCACTTGCGAAATATGTCCTGGTGTTTACACTTCGGTTGATGATATTTATGATTCGAATGCAATGTTGGAAGTTACGATTTTTGACAAAGAACAGACTATCGAGACTGCAATAGAGAAGGGGTATGCTAATATCTATAGTTTGGCTGGGGAGTTGTTGAGTACGTATGAATTTGGAGTTGATAGAATAAAGGCTCCAGCTAAATCAGGATTGTATATTTTACAGATACTCCTTGAAGATGGAAACTATACACATAAGATTTGGGTTAAGTAATTATAATTGATTTAAAGATATGAAAAAGTTATTGCTTTACATTTTGTCATTATTATTTAGTTTTTGTTGTGCTTTGAATGCGCAACAAATTTCAGTGCCATACGAATGTGGTTTTGAAGATGCTGCAGAAGTAGGTAATTGGAAGTTGAATGCTGGGACAAATGGGCCTAAGTGTCAAGATCAATGGATGGTAGGAAATCTTGATAATAATGGTGGATTTAATTCGATGTATATATCGTGTGATACAGGTAAAACTACGACATATGGGGCAAGTCCTAATGCCGTGATAGCATATCGTGAAATAGAATTAGACCCTTCTACAAATAGTACTTCATGTATTGTTAACTGTTCTTTCGATTGGATGTGTGTGGGAGCAGAAGGAATATCAATGTTGAAGTTTTATTTATTGCCAGGTAATTTTATTTCAGAATCAGATTTGGTTTCATCACATAATTCAGCAACATTGCCTCAAAAGTTGAGAGTGGTAGTGCCGAATGCTATTTTATCGGGAAGTGAGATGTGGCAATCTTGGTCGGCATATTCTACTCCAGAGAGACTTACGTTTACATTGACTCCAGGACAAAAGTATTATCTTATATTTGTTTGGGAAAATCATAATAGGGCGGTTAAGGAGTATCCAATATCTGCTTGTGTTGATAATATTCAGATAGCATTGTCGGATTGTTGGGCGCCTGAAAATCTTCTTGTTGATGCGACTTGTGACACAATACGTGTTAGTTGGAAAGGTTATAACGAAGCTTATGAGATTGAGTATAAGCCTTCAGACTCGAAAGTTTGGAGAGGTAAGACTATCATTAAAGAACAGGAATTTTTGATATCTGGATTAGATGAGGGTCTGTTTGATGTTAGAGTAAGGGGTATTTGTGGAGACGCAAAAAGTTCGTGGGCAACATGGAATGGGGCAGTGTGTTATTGCCCAGATAGACATTGTATTAATTTTGTAACATTAGATAGAGATGGCGTTATTTGTGAAGTCGGTTCAGCGGTTGATATGACAAAAGGAGTTGTTGGGGTTGCTCCATCATTAAAAGGGCCTATAGATGGACGTCATACAACAATGTGGAAACAAAATGAGTTTGACCCTCGAACAGGTAATAGGTTGCGCACTATTCCGGAGGGAGCTTTGGCTTCTGTTCGTTTAGGTGACCATAAACCGGGAGGTTTGGCTGAAGGTATTAAGTATGAATATATGGTTGATACAGCAGAGGCAAAAATTCTTTTGATGAAATATGCAGTTGTATTGCAAAAACCAGGTCATGGTCCAAGTTTTGACCCTGGTTTTATGCTTGAGATTCTAGATGAGAATGGAAATAAAATTGATCCATCTTGTGGTGTGTTTAGATTTACGCCAGAACAGGGTGATTTTTGGCATGAACATAATACTTATGTGTGGAAAGATTGGACTGCTATAGGTCTTAATCTTGAGGCTTACCATGGTAAGTTGGTATATGTGCATCTAGTGACTCAGGATTGTACTAAACCTCAGTATGGAGGGCATACTGGCTATGCTTATTTTACATTAGATTGTATTGCTGCAGCGATTTCAAATAATAGTTGTGGTGAGACAGTGACAATTGAGATGGAAGCTCCTGAAGGATTTGAGTATTTTTGGACTAATGAGAGAGACCGTAATAAGGTTATTTCGAATGAGCAAAAAATTGATGTTCCTGCTGATGATATTACAACTTATTATTGTGAAGTAAGATATAAAGGTCTTCCTGGTTGTGGTTTTGAATTGCACACAGAGGTTAAGCCTCGTTTTGCTTATGCAGATTTTGTTTGGGAACATAAGCCGGAAAATTGTGAAAATAAGGTATTGTTTACTAATAAGAGTTGTGTCTCTACGCGAATAGAGGGAGCTGAGGTTTTGACAAAAGAGCCTTGTGAAGCTTTTGAATGGCGAATAAGTAATGGAGATGAGACCTCTTTTGAAAATTGGTCATATACTTTCCCTAGCGAGGGTGGAACTTTTGATGTAACTTTGAGATCGTATATTGCAGGTGGAGCTTGTTATGACGATACAACTATAACTATAGTGGTCCCTTCTATTTATGAGCATCATGATACCATCCGTGAAAGATTCTGCGAAGGGGATTATATAGAGTTTGATGATAGAATTATTGCTAATCCGGGCGAATATATAGAGTATAAAAAAAATATATGGGGTTGTGATAGTATTACGGTTTTGTATTTGGATGTCGTTCCAAAAATTGAAGATACTTATATTATAGATACTATATGTGATGGTGACGAGTATATTTTTTGTGGTAAAAATATTATCAAAACAGGAAAATATAAAGAGAAATTATTATCTGTAGATGGGTGTGATAGTATTGTTTATTTGGATATAGTTGTTCGTGAAACATTGAAGTTGGAATTTGATGCTTTGATTTCGACTTGTAGTGGTGATCCTACGATGATACTCCCTTATCAGCAATTGGCGGGTAATTTGTTAGATTCTTGTGATGTAAGAATTGATTTTGGCGGTAATCTATATTCTACTATTGCGGAAGTGAATGTGGATGAACATATTATTACGTTTACAATCCCAGAGAATGTAGTTCCGGGGTATTATAATTTAACATTGGATTTTGCTAAAAGTTCTTGTGGTGATAAAGAGAAGGTGATACCAATGAGTATTTATTATTCAAATGAAGTTATAGCTCAGCGTTGGGGAGATGTATTGGCTGTTAAGAATGCCGATTATAATGGAGGATATGAGTTTAGTGCATTCCAATGGTATCGTAATGGAGCCCCTATTGATGGCGCAACATCATCGGTTTATTATCTTCCAGATGGTTTAGACGTATCGGATGAATATTCAGTTTTATTGACACGTGCGTCAGATGGAGTTTCTATTATGACATGTGTTGCTGAATTATTTGATTTTTCAGCTGAGGAAGACGATAGAATTATAATTTTCAATGCAGAAAGTGATGTTGCTGTTGAGTCTTCGAGTCGAGCAAGAATGAAAATATGGACATCAAATGGAGTTTTGGTAGAAGAGATGATGATTGAAAATGGCTATAATTTGGTTGGCAAACAAATATTGAATGGTGTTTATTTATTTGAATTTATTTTTGAAGATGGTTTGAGGGAGATAAAACAAGTGATATTTTAAGCATTTTAATAATAGATAATAGATTTTGTTTGTAGCGTACATTTGTTGTGATAACAAGTGTACGCTTTTGTTTGAAAATTCGAAATTTTATTGTAAATTTGTTCTTATGGTAGAAATTCAAATTACAGAAGATGGTTCGCATACGCTGTTTAGCGAAATGGCTGGGCAAACCTATCATTCATCGCATGGTGCAATTCAAGAGAGCCGACATATCTTTATTTCTCAACTCTCAACTTTCAACTCTCAACTTTCGGTGTTGGAGATTGGCTTTGGTACTGGGTTGAATGCTTTATTGGCTGCATGTTGGGCAAAGGAGAATGATATGAAGATTAATTATTCTACTATAGAGTTGTATCCGTTGAAAGAAGTGGTGTATAGAGCGTTGAATTATGGTAAATTGGTGGAAGATGAGGCTCTGTTTCTAAAGCTTCATGAGGCAGAGTGGGATGCGGGATTATTGCAGATTAATGAAAATTTTTCAATACGAAAGTGCAAGAGTGATATAGTGGAGTGGTTGAGGAATGCACAATGCACAATCGTTTGATGTGGTGTTTTTTGATGCTTTTTCTCCAGATGCTCAGCCTGAGTTATGGACGGAAGAGGTGTTTAAGAATCTTTATGCTTTGATGAAAGAGGGAGGTGTGATGACTACTTATTGTGCGAAAGGGGATGTGCGACGAGCTATGTTGGCTGCTGGATTTAAGGTTGAAAAATTGCAAGGCCCTCCAGGGAAAAGACATATTTTGCGTGCGACAAAAATATAAAAATAGACTTATTTATGAAAAACGAGAAAAATATTGCGCAATATGCGTTGGATTATGCTTTGAAGAAGGGTTGTCAGCAAGCGAGTGTATTGCTGTCGATGGGTGAGGAGAATGAGGTTGAGGTGAGGGATGCTAGAGTTGATAGGCTACATCACTCGGGTGGTTGTCAGTTGTCGTTGAACCTTTTTGTTGATGGAGCGTATAGTTCTATCTCAACTAATAGATTGGAACGGGGTGAAATAGAGCGTTTTATTGATAAGGGTATCATTAATACGCGTTTTTTGGCAAAAGATCCTTATCGTTCGTTGCCCGAAAAGGAGATATATTATCGTGGGGAAATGAATGATTTTGGATTGTATGATGCGGCTTTTAAGAATGTTGATGTTGATGAAAAAATTGCTGTGGCAAAAGCTGTGTTTGACGAAATTGTTGATGATAGGGTGATTTCGGCAATGGCTGGTGTGGCAGATACAGAGACTTATAATTATTTGATTGATAGTAATGGTTTTGAGGGAGAGAAGAGTAGAACACTATATATGTTGACATCGCAAGTGAGTGTCATAAGTGAGGATGATGAGAGACCTGAAGATTATTGTTATATAAATGCACAACATTGGGATAAGTTGCGAAAAGAGGGTATTGGAACTGAGGCTTTGCAGCGTGCTGTTGCCAAAATTGGTGCATCTCGTATCGATTCGGGTGTGTATAGTGTTGTGGTTGATAGAAGGGTAGCAGCGCAGTTGGTTAATCCGTTGATATCGGCTATCAGAGGTGAGTCGTTGCACATGAAATCAAGCTTTTTGCTTGATAAAAAGGGTAAGAAGATTGCTTCAGATAAATTGTCTATTGTGGATAATCCTCGTCAATATGGGGTGGCGGGTGCTCGATTGTTTGATAATGAGGGTATTGCTGTGGTAGGGATGCCAATTGTTGAGGGTGGAGTGTTGAAGAATTATTATATTTCGAATTATATGAGTAAGAAGATGGGTGTGAAGATGACTCAAGGAATCTCTACGATTCTTGATTTTGCGTTGGGCTGTTATGATACTGCAGAATTGATACGTTGTATGGGTAATGGGATGTATATCACCGATTTTAACGGTGGTAATTGTAATGGTACAACTGGCGATTTTTCGTATGGAATAGAGGGATTTTGGGTTGAAAATGGCGTGATTGTGAAGCCCGTGAGTGGCATGTTGATGACGGGTAATATGCTTGAATTGTGGAATAATCTTGTAGATACATCTAATGACCCACTGGGTTATACACCAAGGAAAGTGCCATCGTTGATGTTTGCTGATGTGGTGGTGAATTAGGAAGAGTTGGGGGTGAAAAAGTAAGTTTTTTTAATATTTAATTTTTAATTTTAATAAAATGATAAGAAAAATTTGTTATTGTAAAATAAATTTCGTACCTTTGCTCGACTATTTGTATAGTTGTGATTTATTGGTTTTTAAGTTAATTTTAAGATCAAATGTTCTCTTCTATCTCTTTTCAAATTAGGTGCTTTGTTAGCGAATGTTAATAGGGGGGGGATGTACACACTTTACTACTATATAGTAAAATATAACTAAAGCTAACTGGCGGTATATGTGTCGGTTACCTTTTTGTTTTGTATACATTGGTTTATTATAATAATTGTTTAACTTAAATTGAAAATTGTAAAAAGAGAATGCTCTTTTTATATTTTTCACTTTATATTATGAGATCTGCAAACAAAATTTTATCAGTCTTCTTTCTTTTTTATTTGTTATTAAATTGTTCTTTATTTGCTCAAACAATCGTTACACCAACTGGTTATCAGACAGATTTCGAAGATGCCTTTGAACGAGATTCTTGTTGGTTATTAAATGCTGGTCCAAGGGGGAATAAGTGTGCAAATAAGTGGTACTGGGGTAAACCAGGAGCTAATGATGGTGAGTATGGATTGTTTGTCTCTGGTGACGCAGGCGCAACCATGAATTATCAAAGTGTCGGTGTATCAGTTATTGCTTATCGAAAGTTAAAACTCAATTCTGGTCTTTATGATTTTTCTTTTGATTGGCAAGCTGGTGGTCGTACTACAGACGGATTGTATGTTTGTTGGATTCCTGAAACTGATACCGAAACAGTCGCTAGGTTAGCTTCTCTTACTACGAATGCCTTGCAAGAGTGGGTGCCAAAATATGCCTTATATTTTGGGACTGATTCGTTGCGTCGAGGTCAACGTACGTGGAATTCTATAGCGGATACAATTCGTTCTGATGGTCAGCAAAGTTATTATCTTGTATTTGTTTGGAATAATAGTGGTTCTCTACCTTATCAACCTGCTGTCTCGATTGACAATATTTTGATTATGGAGCATGGACGTTGTAGTCGTCCTTCAGGGCTTACTGTTGCGACAAAAGGTGATGAAGCTGTATTGACTTGGAGAGGTGCAGCTGATGCTTATGATGTGCGATGTATAAATAATAAAACTGGGGAAAAAATAGAGTTTTTTGATGTGACAACAACTTCTCAAGTTATTACGGGTTTGTCTGAAGGAATGTGTACATATTATGTACGTTCTAAGTGTGGAGGAGTAATTGGAGCTTGGGCCTCTACCTCTAAGTTTTTGTATTATCCTGCTATGAGATGTATAGACTATATGAGTTTGACTAAAAATAATTGTTTTACAAGTAGCAAGGCGGAAAACTATATTTTTAAAAGTGGAGTTGTTGATTTTGGTTATCAGACAAATGAGTCTCGTCACACATTGCATTGGAATCCGTTGGAGGTAGATCCTCGTACAAATGGACAATTGAAAACAGTTCCCGATGGAGAGTTAGCCTCTGTGCGTCTTGGCAATTGGCAAGTTGATGCTGAGGCTGAACGTATTGAATATAATTATTATGTTGATACATTGACTTCTGCTATATTAGAACTTAATTATGCTGTCGTTTTGGAGGATCCAGATCATGACTCTTTGTCGCAACCGCGATTTACGATGGAAATTTTGACACAAAAAGAGCTTTCAATTGATGAATTTGGTTGTGGTGAGGCATTCTTTTCTGCTGGCTATAATACTAGTAAGGAAGAGGGATGGCATCAGATGGATAATGGTTGGTGGAAAGAGTGGACAAAGGTTTCTATTAATTTGTCGAAATTCCATGGGCAATCTTTGAAGATACGACTTACAACTTATGATTGTACTCAGACGGGACACTATGGATATGCTTATTTTACTCTAGGATGCTCGGATGGAAAAATAAAAGGTTTGACTTGTGGCGATGCTGATAGTACACTATTTAAGGCTCCTGATGGGTTTAAATATAGATGGTATTTGCCTGATGATTCCGCTAATGTAATTAGTACAGAACAAACTTTTTCTCGCCCTGCCAATGATACACTTACCTATTTTTTAGATGTGATTCAGCCAACTAATGATAATTGTTTCTATACATTAGAGGCTTCGATGGTAGGACGTTGGCCACGGGCTAAAGCAGCTTATACTCATGAAGTGAAGGATTGTAAAAATGTAGTTGCATTTGATAATCAAAGTTATATTAAGCGTATCAATCAAGTGTCAAAAGATAGTACGTCAACATCAGAAAAGTGTGAATCTTTTGTTTGGGATTTTGGCGATGGAACAACTTCAACAGAAGAGAATCCTATTCATATTTATCCTGATGAGAGTCGTACATATACGGTTAAATTATATGCTGGTATTGCTGGTGGTAAGTGTATGGATGATACTACGTTTACTGTCGTTTTGCCTCAGGTAGGTGAAATGGTAGATACTACTGACGCTGTTATTTGTAATGGAGAATACTATCTATTTAATGATGATCCTAAAAGACCTATTTATACGACTGGAATATATTCTGATACTATAGTGAACGAATATGGTTGTAATACTATTAGGGTGTTGAATTTAACGGTGTTGAATAGACCTCAGGATACTTATACCTATGATACGATATGTAGTCATGAAGAGTATTATTTTAATGGAGAGTTGATTGCAAAATCGGGTATTTATAGAGATACACTCAAAAGTGCTAATGGTTGTGATAGTGTTTCTATTTTAGAAATTTTAGTTAACGAATCTTTGTTTGTTGACTTCGATTCTACAGTGTGGGTATGTGAGGATGATGAAAATTTGATAGTTCCATATACTCTCCTTTCGGGTAACTTTATATCTTGTGATGTAGATATGAAGTTGATGGCAAGTAATAAGTCGTATGTTTCTATATCGAATGTTATACCTCAATCAGATGCTCTTGTGATACCGATGGCGGATAGTATAATTCCAGGTATTTATAATTTAAATCTTACTTTTGGTAAAACATCATGTGGGCTAGAATCTGTCGTTTTGCCAATACAAGTATATTATTCAAAAGAGATATTAGCTCAGCGCTGGAATGATGTGTTGGCGGTCAAAAATGAAAAATATAATCATTTGTGGAATGACAATGATACATCAGGTTATCAGTTTATTGCTTTTCAGTGGTATAAAAATGGTCAGCCAATTGAGGGGGCTACATCTTCAATCCTTTATGAACCAGAAGGTTTTGATTTGGATGCAGAATATTATGTTTTGTTAACTCGTTTGTCTGATAATGTAACTATTAGATCGTGTGTGGCAGATTTACAAGATCTATCAGCAAAAGATGAAGGGGTGGTAGTGTTCGAGTCAAATAAAGTATTGTCGGTTGTTGCTTCTCGCTCTGCAGAAATGAGAATTTGGACTTCTACTGGTATTTTGACACGATCAGTTGATGTGCATGAAGGTGAAAATGTAGTATATACAACAGGATTGTCAGGGGTATATATATTGGATTTCTTGTTTGAAGATGGTGGACGTGATATTAAACAAGTTGTTTTTAAATGAGATAATAAAATGTAATTATGATAAAGCAAATTATTAAAATTATTTTAGTTCCATTTATTTTTTCTTTGCATTTATATTCTCAATCCACTTCGAGCATTACATTGCCGTATTCATGTGGATTTGAAGATTCGTTAGAGGTGTTGAATTGGAAACTTAATGTAGGAGCTAATGGTTCTAAATGTAGAGACCAATGGATGATTGGAAATACGGATAACCACGAAGGATACAATTCTTTGTATATTTCGTGTGACTCTGGATATACAACAAATTATGGCGCAGAACCTAATATGACTATTGCTTACAGAACAATAGAGATTCCTTCTTCTTTTGATCCAACAAAGAGTAGCTATAGTGTTGATATTTCTTTTGATTATAAGTGTACTGGAAAGGATAGAGTTGCAATGCTTAAATTTTGGTTTCTGCCTCTCTCAATATTAGGCGATGAATCTGTGTTGAAATCTTCACATCGTTCTAATGATTTACCTTTTGAATTGACGCATATTCCTTCTGATGCAACTTTTTGGGGTGAGCAAGATTGGGTTAGTTGGTCAATGGTAGATAATAATTATAGGTCCCATTCGTTGTTGCCTGATACAAAATATTGTCTGTTGTTTATTTGGCAAAATTCTAATGTCGATACAGCGCAAAACCATCCGCAAGCTGCTGTAATTGATAATATCCAGATAACATTGTCGGATTGTTGGAAACCTAATAATATTAAAACAAAAACAGCATGTGATACATTATGGGTAGAGTGGGAAGGCTCAAATGAGAGGTACGAGTTTGAATATCGTCCTTCTGGTAATGGCAAGTGGAGGGGGAATATTCAAACTGCAGAGAAAAATATTATGATCCCTAACATTGCAGAAGGTGCTTACGATATTAGGGTTCGTGGCCTTTGCCGTGATACGCGTACGGACGGATGGAATATGAGTGCGTGGGTAACAATGAATAGTGTTATATGTTTTTGTCCAGAACGACATTGTATAAATTATGTGACGTTAGATAGACCTGGTGTCTCTTGTTTGGTCGGTAAGGCTTCTGACCCAACCCTGGGAGGCTTTTCTTTGCGACCTACCACTTTAGGTAATTATGGTGCAGGTCCTTTGGATTATGGTGAAAGCGCTATGCGGAGTCGTCATACTGTTAACTGGAAAAAAGGTGTATATGATCCTCGTACTGGAAATGTGTTAAGTACTATTCCAGACGGATCTTTGGCTTCGGTGCGATTGGGTAACTGGGATATAGATGCTCAAGCTGAGTGTATTGTTTATGAACACTATGTTGATACTGCTGAAGCATATATTATTTTGATGAAATATGCAGTAGTGCTTGAAAATCCTGGACATGGTCCTAAAGCCGATCCTTATTTTAAACTTGAATTGTTAGATGAATATGATCGCCCGATTGATCGTAAATGTGGTGAGTTTGAATTTACGCCTGAAGGGGCAGGTATGAAATGGCATGTTCATGAAAATTTTGTTTGGAAGGAGTGGACTGCAATAGGGATGAATCTTTCTGATTATCATGGACAGACTATTAAAATTAGATTGATTACTCAAGATTGTACACACACGGCTCATGCTGGATATGCTTATTTTACTCTAGATTGCGTGAATGCTGTGATTAAAAGTACAAGTTGTGGCGAGACCGTAGAGATGGAGATGATGGCTCCAGATGGTTTTAGATATTTTTGGTCGCGAGAAGAAAATCGTGATTCGGTAATATCGAATGAGCGTAAGTTTAGTGTTCCGGCTAATGATACTGCAACATACTATTGTGACGTAGAGTATATTGATGTTGAAGGTTGTGGCTTTACTTTGTCAACTGCGGTATTCCCTCGTTTCCCTCATGCAGAATTTGATTGGGAGTGGATTCCTGAAAATTGCGAGAATAAAATATTTTTGCGTAACAAGAGTTGTGTGCACACTCGTATTGATAGTGTGGCTGTGCCAACTGATGAAATGTGTGAAACTGCGCAGTGGATTATTAATGATGGTGAATATGAAACTGCAACGACAGATGTTTCTTATGTAGTGCCTAATGAGGGTGATACTCTTTCTATCGTACTTATTTCTGGTATTTCGGATAATGCTTGTCAAGATGTGGATACCATGGTTATTGTGGTTCCACCTATTTACTCGCATCGTGATACTCTTAATGAAACTTATTGTGAAGGGTCGGTCCGTCAGTTCGATAAAAAGACAATAGCTACGAGTGGAGTGTATACAGAGCATCTCTACAATTGTTGGGGATGTGATAGTATAACTACACTTAATTTGAATTTTAAATCACGACCTGATGATGTTTATATATCAGATACTATTTGTGCTAATGAAGATTATTTTTTTAATGGTGAGAAAATTACAAAATCTGATAGATATCGTACTATATTAAAGTCTGATTATGGTTGTGATAGTGTTGTGTTTTTAGATATTTTGGTAGAGGAACCTATTGATATTGATGTGGATGATGATGAGATTAATAATTTGGTTTTTTGTTCAGATGAATCTTTTTTTGAAATTAATTATAATTTAGTTGAAGGTAGTCGTGAACCAAAATTATACTCTGTTTTGTTTGATGATTTAGCGCATCAATGTGGTTTTATTGATGAGCATAGTGTTGCTGTTGACTCTGAGAATAAAACTTTTTCTATAAAACTTCCAGAAAATTGTAGACCTAACATATATACAGCTACTATTTTGTTTGAGGATGAATCTTTGATATGTACAGAAGATACTATTGGTTTGAGTTTTGAGGTGCATTATAGTTCATCTATTTTGGATCCTAAATTTGGTAATCTTATTGCTATTTATGATTCAGAAAATAATGGCGGTTATACTTTTGTTAGTTATCAATGGTATAAAAATGGAGAACCTTTAGAGGGGAAAACTGAGTCTTTCCTTTATTTAGGTGATGGCGAATTTTTTAATTCAGAAGATTGTTATTATTTGATGTTGACCCGAGCCGATGATGGTGTGGTGTTGCCAACTTGTGAAGTGTGTCCAGGTTTAGATACATCTATTGAAAATGTTTTGGTCGATAATGATTTGTTGGATTTTACAATATTCGATAGAGCTCAACGTGTTTATCTTGATAAAGATTTTATAGGTCAGATATTTATCTATTCTTTGACTGGGCAGTTATTGAATACGTATGAAATAGATGAAAATACTCCTTACTTTGTGTCTCCAAATCAAGTGGGAATGTATATGTTGCATTTTGTAACCCAAGATTATAGTGTCGGTTATAAAATACATGTTCGATAATATATGAGTAATTCGCACAAATTGTGTGAATTGCTCATTTTGTTTTTAGTTGTAATTTTTTTACTTTAATCTTAATTTTATATTTTATGAAAATTAAATTTACACGAATTTTTACGTTGTTAATATTGGTATTAACTTCGTATTATCTGTATCCGCAAGGATATGGAATGGTTCTCAACGAAAGTTTTGAGAATGGTTTACCTCAAGATTGGGTGCAAGAGAAAGTCTCTGGCGACATTAGTTGGGTGGTTGAAAGTGAAGATCCTAACTCTCGCCCATCTAATGTTTTTGACGGACAAAAACGTTTAGCTTTTCGGAATGAGACAAAAACGACACAAAAAGCAATAACTCGTTTGATTTTGCCTGTTGTTGACTTGTCTCAATTGTATCAACCTATTTTGGTCCTTGCTCACGCACAAGATCGTTGGGCTTCGGATTTCGATACTTTGAAGGTTTTGTATCGTACATCTGAAAAAAATCCATGGATTGAACTTAAAGTGTTTGATAAACCACTCAATAGATGGCAGTTGGATACTTTGCGTTTGAATGGTGCAACTAGGACTTATCAAATTGCTTTAGAGGCAACAGATAATCTCGGTCATGGTATCGTATTAGATAATGTGCAAATTCGTTCTACTCCTAACTGTATTAAACCATATAATATCAGATTTACTGAAGTTTCAAATAATGCAGTTACTTTGAATTGGCTTGGTGCTTTTGATGCACCATCTTTTGCTGTTAGATTGTCAACTGTAAAATATGATGTTGATCAAATTGATGGTTTGGCTACTTCTAATTTTGTTTTTTCTGAAGATATTAAGCCAACTTGGAAATTTCAATTAGATTCATTAACTCCTGCAACAAAATACTATTGTTATATCAAATCAAATTGTCATAATGAAGTTAGTGATTGGGTTGTAGATTCTTTCCTTACTGCTAATGTACAAACATTGCCTTTTGTTGAGAATTTCAATGTAACTGCAACACCAGGTTATACTTATATGTTTGGTACATGGTATGTATTTAGTAATGATGATAAATGTAAACCATTTATAAATTCTTATATATCAACACATAAAGATTATTATTCTGCAGATGAGACCTTTGCCTTAGCAATTGCTCGTGAAGATATACAAGGGGCCGATATTGAGGCTATTCCTGGAAGAGTTTGGGCTTATGCAGCTACACCATTGTTGGATGTGGATGATATGAGTAAGGTTCGTATGTCTTGGAAATCAATTCGTTATAACTCTACTTATTCTGAGCGTTTTAGTGTTGTTGTCGGTGTGATGATTGACCCTGCCAACAAACAAACTTTTGAGCCTGTTGATACTATAAACATCGAAAACATTTGTGATTATTATGAATGCTTTGTTTCTTTTGAAAATTATAAAGGACAAGGTAAATATATTGCATTTATGTCAGAATTTGAAGAGTCAAATATGTTTATTATTGACGATTTGGACATACATGTGGAAAAAACATTAGAGGTTCCTGATTTTAAAGCAATGGTTACAAAGGGTTCTTCTATACAATTGAATTTTAATAATGATTACGCTCAGTATGAGGTTGTTGTAAGTGCATCTGTGTTGACAGAGACTGCTTTAAATACAGCAACAACAGTGCAGGTAGCAAACAAGCAAGTGATTGATTTGCACCCAAATCAAGAGTATTTTGTGTATGCGCGTGCAGTTAGTGGCGAAAATAAAGGTGATTGGAGTTTCTATAAACGTGTTAGAACTATAGGTGCTATTGAGGAATATCCAATGACATTTGATTTTAATATTACAAATCAACCTGCTACATCTTATATCCCAAATATAGGTATTCTTTCGGCTCCAGTACCTTCATCTTCAGGTGGTGGCGGTGGTAGTATCGGCATTGGTGGCGGTGGAAGTACTGGTGCTATGCAAGATAGTATATATATGGATAATCGTCTTAATATCCTATCTACTGCTTTTGACCTATATCCTTCATGTTTGTTCCAGAAAAAAGGAAAACAGTTGTATATGCGATTGCCGGTACGACAAAAAGGTAGTGTCTTTACTATATTTCCAGAGATGATAGATCCTTTAAAAACTGATGTACGATTCTATTTGCGAAATAATATGACTCAACCATTTAAATTTTATGTGGGAGTTATGTCAGATGCAAATGATATCAATTCATTCCAAGTAATAGATACAATTACACATGAAAGAAATAAATCGGTTTATTTCTATACTATTAGTAAATATAATGTAACAGGAAAATTCTTTGCGTTTAAGATAGATAAGGAGGATTTTGATGTTGCTCTTATGAATGAATTGTTGGTAGATGACGTAGTTTTTTCTGAGTCTTCAGAATGTTCTATGCCTCAAAATGTAAGATGGAGAAGTGCAGAAGATCCTTCAACTGTAATTCTTACATGGGATGCAGATGATGTAACTTCATGGAATGTGCGTTTATCAGATAAAGCTTACAGTGTTGACTCGTTGGATTTGCCAGGTAATAGTTTTATTTACGATGCTACAGTAAATACTAATAGCATTGAATTTAAAAATTTGGTATTCCCTAAGAAAGAATATTTCTTCTGGATTCAACCAATTTGTGGTGGCGGACAACCAGGAAATTGGAGTTATACTGAATCGTTTGTTACCGAGTGTAGGGAACGTGAACCAATACCTTACAGAGAAAATTTTGAAAATCCAGGTTATTCGACCTCTAGTACAGAAGAGGAATTTACCGTGGTATGTATGGGTGCGGTGCCAAGATTATTTGCTAGTGCTTATTATCCTTATATATTGCCTTTCTATGGTTCAAATGGACCAAAAGCAATGTATTTTAATAAAGATAAAAACTCTCCAACACAAGAGACTTTTGTATCTTTACCAAAAATGGCAGAGCCTTTGAATAAATTGCAGTTGTCTTTTTCTATGTATTGTGCTTCTGTTACAGGAGCAACTATTTCTGTTGGTGTAATGAGTTCTCCTCTTGATACTGCAAATATAGAAATTGTATCTGTTATTAAACATCCTGTAGTGCAAGATTATGCTAAGTTCATTGTTACATTTGATGAGTATAAAGGTACTGGCGAATATATTACATTGATTACAAATCCAGAAAATAGAGGTGGAGCTATTTATATCGATGATATAGAGGTAAATTATATTAACCCTTGTCGTCGTCCTGAGAATTTGGAACTTCAAGAGGTTTCAATCGACAAAGCTAAAGTCAAATGGATGATGCCAAAAGATAGAGATTCAGCTCAAGTGGTTTTAACTACTCAAGTCGTTGATGTAGATTCGTTGGATAAAGCCATTCTTGATAATTCAAATGTTATTGTTTCTAATATTATTAGAAAGGGTGGTGATATTGAATTCACAAATTTGAAATCTAATACTAAATATTATGTATATGTTAGAACAATTTGTGGTAAAGATGAATTTAGTAGTTGGTCGAATTATTTGTTGTTCCGTACTAACTGTGTAGAGCTTACTTCATATGAAATGGGTGTAGAGACATTCGATACGTATGAAGAAAAATATCCTCCATGTTATATTGTCGGCAATAAAATGGATCCAACAGCATCATCTTATATACCAACGATTACATCATCGAAAGGTGTAGTTGATAATGGAGTAGCTACAAAAGCACTTAAAATAGCATCAGCTGTTCAAAATGCAAATGGAGCATATGCAATTACTCCTGAAATTAAAGTAGATTCAATTTCTCGTCTTCGTATGAAGTTATATGCTTCTGCGAGAGTTGGTACTTCTTATGCACAGAAATTGGTTGTTGGTATAGTTACAGATATAGATCAAATTTCGTCGTTTAGACCTATTGATACGCTTAATCTTACTGATGCTCTTCGTCAATATGAAGTTTATTTTAATGAATATGATGGTGATGATTATGGTATTTATGGTCGTAGAGTTATGTTCTTGTCAGAATTTGATTTATTAAACGAAGTGTATATCGATAATGTAGTATTTGATACTATTCCTGAATGTTTTACTCAATTTAATGTAGTGGGCGTTAGTGATACTTCTGTTTCTTTGAGTTTCTCATCGGATGCAACTAAGTATGAAGTAAAATATGCATTAAAAGAATACACTGCAGAAGAATTGGATGCAGATACGACATTACCATCTGTAATAATCAATGGTAAGAAGGGTGATGTTGTAGGTTTGAATTATAATACAACTTACTATTTGTATGCTCGTGCTATTTGTGATGAAAATAATTATTCAGAATGGACTCCTTATCAAATTGTTACAACAGATTGTTATCAGTTGATCAAGTTGCCATATAGTGAGGACTTTGAAGAGAGCATAGCAAATGCTAATCCTGTTTGTTGGAATTCGTATTATAGTGCAATATCAACAGCTTATCCTAAAGTACTAGAAAAAAGTACTAGTAATCCTGTTAATAGCGGTACTAAATCGGTACAACTTAGAAATAATAATGCTACTACTGTTTCTCACATAGCAACAGCAGCTATAGATGTTGAGCGTTTATCTTCATGTAGAGTGTTGTTCTATGCTTGTCCTAGTGCAACTAAGAAAAATATTGTATTGTCAATTGGAGCAGTGTCAGATATAAATAATATTAGTGGAACATTTGAGGAGATAGAGACTGTTAATCTTTATAAAGAGAATGCAAAAGTTTGGGAAGAGTATGTAGTTTCGTTGAAAAAATATCAAGGTACAGCAAAACATATTGCCTTTAAGATGAGTACTTATATTAATTCAAGTACGTATGTTTATCTTGATGATATTTCTATTGAATTTGAGAAAGCATGTTATGAGCCAGAGGAATTTATAATGGCATCAAGAACTGATAAATCGCTTACTTTGTCGTTCGTACATTATGGAGCTATCTCTTACGATGTTAATTATGGACCAAAAGGTTTTGATAATGCAACTGGTGGTACTAAGTTGAGTGTGACAGATACTGTGTTTACAATTAATTCACTCTCTCCTAATACTGAATATGATGTGTATGTTCGTGCTAATTGTACATCGAAAGATGTTTCGGATTGGGCGTTTATGGGTACTTATGCAACATATGCAACCCCATTGACTGATTTTTCATCTATGATAGATTTTGAAAAAGCGACAGAAAATGATTCATGGGGTTTTGCTCAAGCAGATCAAACAAATCAATGGTATATTGGTACAGATGCTGCTAAAGTGGTTGCAGATGGAAAATCGGGGTCAACTAGTGGTAGTAGCTTTGGTTCAATGCAACCAACTTCAGATAATGGTTTGTATATTACATTTGATAAAGGTACAACAGCAAATTATGATGCAACTAAACCATCTAAATCATGGGCATATCGTACTGTTTATCTTGCTCCTGGTGCATATACAATCTCTTATGATTGGACATGCTATGGTGAAACAACAAAAGATTATTTCCGTGCTTGTTTGGCTCCTGTAAATTCTTTGTTTAAATCAGGTAGTGCTAATGTAACTGATTTTAATGGTATTGCAACTGGTACAATTTCGACACAACTTTCTCAACAACCAGCAGATTGGTTTGATTTGAGTCGTAAAGTAGGTACAACAGAAGCATATAATAATTCAATAGATACAACTAAAGTTTTGGCAGAACAATGGCAAACACAAGAAAATGAGGTTATAATTACTCCAGAATTGGCAGGAACATATAATTTAGTTTTCTATTGGGAAAATGATGATGCAACTGCAACACAACAATATAGTGTACGTGGTGCTGTTGTAGACAATATTGCAATTAAACAAAAATCTTGTTGTCAACCATATCAATTGTCTGCAAAATCTGTTGCTTACGATAAAGGTTATGCATCATGGAAACCTATTGTAGAACAATCTACAGAATATGTTGTTTTGGTTACAAAAGAAGAGGTGACAGATCCAGCTAATGTGACACAAGAGCAAATTGCATTTGTTGATACTGTGAATACAACATCAGCAGATATTATAGGTCTTGATGGTAGTTCGGTACATTATGTATATGTGAAGACATTGTGTTCTGCTGATAATAGTAGTCAATGGATAGGTCCAGTGTCATTCGAGACATTCTGCGCACCATACGCTCTTGGAACTATATTCTCATTTGATAATCCAGATGATTTGTATTTACCTAAATATGTATCAGGAACTAATACAAATTCTAGCTACAATCATCCTAAAGAATGTTTTACTATAGGTGATGCTGGACTTGAATTTACATCATCAAATGCGCAATATATCCCTTATGTAATTAAGAGTTCTACAACAAAATATTCTCGTAGTGGCGATTATTCTTTACGTTTTTATGCTACAACATCAAAAGACGCAGGAACTTATCTTGTATTGCCGTTGGTTGATGATGAAGATTCTGATGAGTTGGTGCTTTCGTTCTGGATGCGTCCTTTCTATGAGCTATCTACAGGTAAATTGTATGTAAGTTATAATAGTGCAAGTTATGCTCGTATGATTACTGTCGGTGTGATGACAGATCCAAACGATCCATCAACTTATAGAAAGCTTAAAGATTTTGAGTATTCTTTAGAAGCTGGTTCTATTACAAATTCAACTCTTGCAACTGCTGACCCAACAGGTGAAAAATATTGGATGGAATGTATATTACCTCTTAAAGATATTAAAGGTAAATATATCGTGTTCAAGAATGATAAATATGGTAAAAATAATTGTGTGTATATTGATGATATACAGATTGCGAAAGTTTCATGTGTACCTCCTGTAGATTTGATGGTTAAAAATGTTACATCAACAACAGCAACTATAGAGGCGATAAAGACTTGTGATGCTCCTAGATATCTTATTCAACTTGCTACTGATAATTCGTTTGAAAATGTATTGGTTGAAAAAGTTTCAGAAAAATCAGAAGGATCTTATGTTAATTTTGATGTAGATGGTTTGTCGTCAGGTACATCATATTATGCAAGAATACAAAGTCTATGTTCTGAAGGGGAAAGCTCTTCATTCTCAACTGTGGTAGATTTTTCTACTCCAAATAAAGTTTCTTACGATGAAGATTTTTCTGTATTAAGTTATTGCCCTGCTGACTGGAAACGTGCTTCAAATACTATTCTAAGTTCTTATACTTCAAATTTGAATTTGGAAATTCCACAAACAACTAAGATAATTGGAGGATGGAATTCATGTGAGCCACTTTTCGAAAAAGGAATGTTCTCAACTCGTCATATCTCTGTTTCAACAGAAAATCAGAACAAAGATTTAGATCTTAATAGATGGTTGGTAACTCCTGAGATAGAGTTGAAGGGTGCAGAAAATTATCAATTAACATTTGATTTGGCTCTTACTGATTTAGAATCTAATTATCCAATTTCACCAGATGATATGATTGATACTGACGATAAATTTGTTGTGGCAGTAAATGATAATGGTAAATTAAATATTTGGCACTATGATACAGCAACAACATGGCAAGGTGATAAATTTAAAGCTATTCCTCATACTGGTGAACATATAACTATTGATTTGTCTGAATATGCAGGAAAAGTGATTAGCGTTGCTTTCTATGTAAGATCATCAAAACTTTATTCAACTGCAGAACTTCATTTGGATAATGTCCATGTTAATGCTTATGAAATTGATCCTATGACTGTATCATTGTGTGACATGGTGGATTATTGGGATGAAAACTTTGATATTAAATATGAAGAAATTCAAGCTGGTAAAAAAGAGTTCTCTCGTACTTATGAAAATAAAACAAAAGAGGATAGAAGAGTAGATCTTGGTATTCAAATAACTCCATCAGCAGAAACATTTATTGAAGCTTCAATTTGTAAAGGCGATGTGTATGATAAGAATAACTTCTCTCAATTGACAGAGCCTGGCATTTATAAACAGAAATTGCCATCAGCAAATGGTTGTGACTCTGTGGTTATTCTTGATCTTACAGTGATTGAACCTGTTGAGACTTTGATTTTTGATACAATTTGTTATGGCCAAAAAATAACATGGCGAGGCAAAGAGTATGATAGAGGTGGTACATATTCTGATACTCTTACTGCTGTTCTTACTAAATGTGATTCTATTGTTCGTTTGGTACTTAATGTTAGAGAAGAAATTCGTGTAGAAGATTATAAGAATATATGTTTTGGCGAAACATACCAATTTGGATCACAGGAAATTAGCAAAACGGGTGATTATACTGAGAAATTTATATCGATAGATGGTTGCGATTCAGTAGTTACTCTTCATGCAACAGTATTGCCAGATTTGCGTACTACAATCCGCCGAAATATTGCGGAAGGAGAATCTTATTCTGACGAAAACTTCGTAGGTTTGACTGTTGCTGGAACATATACAACACCATATTTGGAATCAGTGGATGGCTGTGACTCTACAATTACACTTATACTCACAGTAGGTGATGTTGAGGTTGCAGTGGATAATGTTGTGGCAAACGATTTGATCCTTGTACCAAATCCTGTTAAAATTGATGGTAAACTCTATGTTCAATCTAACTTTACAAAAGAAGATAGAAATGGCTTGGTTGTTGAGGTATTTAATTCTATCGGACAACTTGTATATGTTGAAGAACCTACAGTTTATCCAATAATTATTGAAGGTTTGAATCAACGTGGTGTATATCTTGTTCGTATTACATCGGGTAGAGGTAATATTTACCAAAGCAAGGTTGTAGTAGAATAGAACTATATAGTTTGATGTTTTAGGTCAGTAAGCATTAGCTTGCTGACCTAATTTTTTATTAGATAGTAATGATTGATGTTTGTACTTTCGAAAAAATGTAGTATTTTTGCATAAAATTGTATTGTATATGTATAACATTCAACTGACAGAAGATGGGTCGCATACGTTGTTTAGCGAAATGGCAGGACAGACGTATCATTCGTCGCATGGGGCGATTCAAGAGAGTCGTTATATTTTTATTTCACAATTGTCAATTAATAATGGTCGACAGTCAACAGTCAACAGTCATCGTTTGTCGGTGTTGGAGATTGGATTTGGTACGGGATTGAATGCTTTGTTGACGGCGGAATGGGCTTGTGAGAATGGGGTAAGGGTGGAGTATACTACTATTGAGTTGTATCCGCTTGAGAGGGAGGTGTATCGTGAGTTGAATTATGGACGATTATTGGGGTGTGAGGAGTTGTTTTTGCAGTTGCATGAGGCGAAGTGGGATGCTGGATTGCAGCAGATTAATGAGAATTTTGCAATAAGGAAGTGTAAGTGTGATATTGTTGAGTGGCTTGAATTTAATGCACAATGCACAACCAACGGTCTTGAGCCGTGGCGAAAAATGCACAATGCACAATCGTCAGACGTGTCGGATTTTTCGTGTAAATTTTTCAACTCTCAACTTTCAACTTTCAACTCTCCATATGATGTGGTGTTTTTTGATGCGTTTTCGCCTGATGCTCAGCCTGAGTTGTGGACTGAGGGGGTGTTTAGGAATGTTTATGCACTGATGAAGAAGGGTGGTGTGATGACGACTTATTGCGCTAAAGGTGATGTGCGAAGGGCGATGTTGGCTGCAGGGTTTAGGGTTGAGAAGTTGCAGGGCCCTCCGGGGAAAAGGCATATTTTGAGAGCTACAAAACTATAAAAACACACTTTTTTATGGAAAAGTGTGTTTTTTATTTGTGTATTTCAATAGAAAAGTGTAATTTTGCAGTGTGATTTTGTGTGGAAAAGTGTATTTTTTATTTGTATATTTTAATAGAAAAGTGTATTTTTAAAGGTTTTAAATATATAGAAAAGTGTATTTTTATGCTAAAAAGAAAGATTCAAAAGGTTATAGAACAGCATTTTATTAATAATGGTAAAGTTTTATTGATAGATGGGGCTCGCCAAATAGGGAAGTCATATATAGTTAGATATGTTGGTAGAAAGATGTTTTCTAATTATATTGAGATAAATTTGCAAGAAGATTTTCAAGGGAAGCGTATATTTGCTGATGTTAATACTTTAGATGATTTTTATTTGCAATTAAGTGCTATTGCTGGGACTAAGATGGGTACAAAGAATAATACATTGGTTTTTCTTGATGAAATACAAGTTTATCCTCAATTGTTGACACTACTTAAGTTCCTAAATCAAGATGGACGGTTTTCGTATGTAGTTAGTGGTTCGCAGTTAGGTATAGCTTTGCAGCAAACAACATCAATACCGTTAGGAAATATTGAGATGCTTCGTATGTATCCGTTAGATTTTGAAGAATTTCTTTGGGCTAATGGTGTGTCGGAAGAGGCTATAAGTGCGATGAGACAAAAATTTGATAATCGTGAGGCTTTGAATGAGTCTTTACATACTCATATACTTAATTTGTGGAAGCGTTATCTTTTAGTGGGTGGGCTACCTGAAGTTGTGAATAAATATCTAGAAACAACTAATATTGTTGTTGTGCGTAAGACGCAAAGTGATATTCACGCTATGTACGGTATAGATGCTTCTAAATATGATGTAGAACATAAACTGAAAATACGTCGAATTTATGATTTGATACCATCCAATATGGAGAATAAGAAAAAACGAGTGGTTATTCAAAGTATTGAAAATAAAAAAGGTAAGCGTACTAGTGATTATGTTGATGAATTTGATTTTTTAATAAATTCAGGTATAGCTTTGGAAGTAAAAGCAATTTCTAATCCTAAATTTCCTTTAATTGAGTCTGCTGGGAAAAATCTTTTGAAGTTATATTTGAATGATGTTGGATTATTGACAAATCTTCTGTATCGTAATAATATAAATGCAATTTTAGGAGATGAGCGAAGTGTAAATTTAGGATCGGTGTATGAATCGGTTGTAGCACAAGAACTTCGTACTCATGATAATAATCTTTTTTATTATGATAATAAAGTTCGTGGTGAGGTTGATTTTTTGATTGATGATTATGATTTGTTGTCTGTTGTTCCAATAGAGGTGAAGTCTGGTAAAGATTATACAGTTCATAGTGCTTTAAATCTTTTTGTTTCGAATGATGAATATAGTATTAAGCAGGGCATTGTGTTATCAAATGAGCGAGATGTTTTTGTTGACGGTAAGATAATTTATATGCCAATATATTATGTGATGTTTTTACAACAGAAAAAGGTAGATTTTATTAAAATATAGTATGAGAAACGAGAAAAATATTGCGCGATATGCGCTGGAATATGCATTGAAAAAGGGTTGCCAGCAAGCGAGTGTATTGCTGTCGATGGGTGAGGAGAATGAGGTTGAGGTGCGAGATGGTAGGGTTGATAGGTTACATCATTCAGGAGGATGTCAGTTGTCGTTGAACTTGTTTGTTGATGGATCGTATAGTCAGATTTCAACGAATCGTCTTGATAGTGAGGAGATCGAGAGATTTATAGATAAGGGTATTATGAGTACACGTTTTTTGGCAAAAGACCCTTATCGCTCATTGCCTGAAAAGGAGATGTATTATCGTGGGGAAATGGATGATTTGGGGTTGTATGATGTTGGGTTTAGGAATGTTGATGTGGATGAGAAGATTGGGGTTGCGAAGAGGATTTTTGAAGAATGCACAATGCATAATGCACAACCAACGGTCTTGAGCGAGAGCGAAAAATGCACAATTAAAGGTTTAAATTCAGAAGAGGTAATGTCTGGTTCGGTTGAAGTGATTTCGGCGATGGCTGCGATTGCTGATACGGAGACTTATAATTATTTGATTGATAGTAATGGTTTTGAGGGAGAGAAGAGTAGGACGTTGTTTATGGCGACGTCGCAAGTGAGTGTGATGGGTGAGGATGATGAGCGGCCTGAGGATTATTTTTATGTTAATGCTCAGCATTGGAGTGAGTTGAGAAAAGAGGGTGTGGGTTTGGAGGCGTTGCAACGTGCTGTGGCTAAAATTGGTGCTTGTAGGGTTGATTCGGGTGTGTATGGTGTTGTGGTTGATAGGAGGGTTGCGTCGCAGTTGGTTAGTCCGTTGATGTCGGCGATTAAGGGTGAGGCGTTGCATATGAAGTCGAGTTTTTTGCTTGATAAGCTGGGGGAAAAGATTGGTTCGGATAGGTTGACTATAGTGGATAATCCGCGTCAGTATGGTAAGGCTGGTGCTCGATTGTTTGATAATGAGGGGATTGCGGTGATGGGTATGCCGATTGTTGAGGGTGGGGTGTTGAGAAATTATTATATTTCGAATTATATGAGTAAGAAGATGGGGGTGGAGATGACGCAGGGGATGATTACTATTCTTGATTTTGGTTTGGGTGTTTTGGATACTGCTGGGTTGATACGTGGTATGGGTAATGGGTTGTATATCACTGATTTTAATGGTGGTAATTGTAATGGTACGACTGGAGATTTTTCGTATGGAGTTGAAGGCTTTTGGGTTGAAAATGGGGTGATTGTGAAGCCGGTGAGTGGTATGTTGATAACGGGGAATATGCTTGAGTTGTGGAGTAATTTGGTGGATGTATCGAATGATCCGTTGGGATATACGGCTTGGCGGGTGCCGTCGTTGATGTTTAATGGGGTAGTTGTGAATTAAATGTTTTATTGAATAATGATAATCTGAAATAAAAAAGTGCTTAACCGATAAGTTAAGCACTTTTTTGTAAATATATTTTATTATTTGATGCCGAGTTTTTTAGCGAGGGCTTTTGGAAGGGCATCTTTGTGGAGTACGATGTTGATAGTTTTGTATTTCATGAATGCTTCAGATGCGTACCAAATGCCTTTGTATGTGCCTTCGTCGCCCCAAGAGTTTTTAACGATGAAGTATTCTTTTCCGTTTTGGTCTTTTGCTTTACCGTAAACGAGCATACCGTGGTCGTCGGTAGTTTTCCAGTTTTCGAATGCTTGTTGGCGGAGTTCTTGAGTTACTTCAACTTCAGGGAGAGGACGAGCTGTGAGTTGAGCGCGTTGGTCTTGGTAAGTCATACCAGTCCATTTAGCCATGTCAGAGCCAGTGAGTTCGGCACCTTGAGCTTCGTTAGGAACTACAGCAAGACCGTTGCGAGTGAAGCCAGTTTCAGAAACGTCAGAGCCCCAAGCGAAAGTGTAGCCATTGTCGATAGCGTGGTTCATAACTTCGAGGAGTTCGTCGATAGTTACGTTGTAAGAGAGGGCATGACGCCAGTTGTCTTCGATTTCTACAGCGAATTGAGTGTAGAATGGGTGGTGAGTGAACGATGTGATAGAAACGTAGTTGTCAGCATCGAGTTTGAGAGATTTAGCATACTCTTGTGGAGTCATAGTTTTGCCATCGACAGTAACTTGAGTTGGGCATTCGCCGAGGTAAGCATCGTAGATGCCACGGAGACCGTCGGCCCATACTGGAGTGAGTTTATTGAATTTGCCTTTAGCGATAGCGTGAACGTATGCTTTAGCAACAGCGTCGAGTTCGTTGTGAACAGGGAGTTCTTCGCCATACATGATGCCAGGCATAGCGTCTTGAGGCACGAGGCC
>JAZOMI010000121.1:0-13405 GCA_045653825.1 Candidatus Aphodosoma sp.
AAAAGGTGCTATCTTTGCATCGCAATTGAGAGAGATACTAAATCAATCGAGAGAGCGACAATGGTGTGGTAGTTCAGCTGGTTAGAATACCTGCCTGTCACGCAGGGGGTCGCGGGTTCGAGTCCCGTCCATACCGCAAAAGAGTTCAACTAAATTAGTTGGACTCTTTTTTTTGTTGTAATATAAAAAATAAGCAGATTAACCATTGTGGATTAATCTGCTTATTTTTATCTGAAATCAATTATGTCGTGAATGTGGAGAATGCCGATAATATTATTGGAATTTGGTGTGTCGGTGATGGCGAGGGAGGTGATGTTGTTGATGTCCATTAGTTCGAGTGCTTGTGTGATCATAGCTTCTTGGTGGATGCGTTTGAACGAATGGGTCATAATGTCGGTCGCTGTGAGTGTTTTGAGGTTTTCGTGATGTTGAACAGCCCGGCGAATATCTCCATCGGTGATTATACCGACACATTGGTTGTTGTCGTAAACAAGGGTCATACCTTTGCGCCCATTACTTACGGTATAGATTATGTCGTTGAAAAGAGTATTGGTTGCAACTTGTGGGATTGCGGTTGACATGCGGTGTTTTACGCGTGAAAGCAGTTGACGACCGAGTGCACCACCAGGATGGTAGAGGGCGAAGTTTTCGGCTTTGAATTGGCGGCGTTCCATAAGGCATACCATGAGGGCATCGCCGAGTAGCATTGTGGCGGTGGTCGATGTCGTAGGTGCAAGATTGAGTGGGCACACTTCACGTTCGACAGGTACGTTTAGTACGATTTCGGCTTCATGGGCTAATGCTGAGTGTGGGTTGCCTGTGATGGCAATAATGCGCGCTCCTATGTTTTTGAGGGGTGCGCATATATTGACAATTTCGGAAGAGGTGCCACTATGGGAGATGAGTAGGGCGATGTCGTTTGTGGCAACCATGCCGAGGTCGCCGTGCATAGCTTCGGCAGCATTTATGAATATGGCAGGTGTGCCTGTAGATGCTAAAGACGCAGCTATTTTGTGTCCGACAATCCCCGTTTTGCCGATGCCCATGATGACAACTTTGCCTGTGCAGGTGTATATCATTTCGACGGCAAGATTGATTTCATCGCCTATGGAGTTGGCGATTCTTTGAAATTCGGCAATTTCTTGTTCGAATATTTCTTTGGTTCGTTCTTTCCAAGTCATATATTAAAATTGAGAATTGAGAATTGAGAATTGAGAATTGAGAGGTGGCGGTTTTCTTGCTTGCAGTTTGCTTGCACCTTGCTTGAAGGTAAGGTGAAGTTTTTTTTGGGAATACACAATGAGAGTGTGTATTGATTATTTGATTGTAGATTTGATTATATTGTCAATTTCGATGGCTTGGCGTAGGATGTTTTCTACGTCTGACAATCGTAATTGGTTGGCTGCATCGGAGAATGCGTTGTCAGGGTCGGGGTGTACTTCTGCAAAGATAGCATCGACACCAACTGCGAGGGCAGCACGCATGAGGTGTGGTACCATTTCGCGATTGCCACCAGTTATGCCACCTTGTCCACCAGGTTTTTGTACGCTATGTGTTGCATCGAAAACAACAGGTACTCCGAATTGTCGCATTTCGACTAATCCTGTCATATCGACTACGAGATTGTTGTAGCCAAATGATGAGCCTCGCTCGCAAACCATTATGCGTTCGTTGCCAGTAGAACGGAGTTTATCCACCACATTGCGCATATCCCATGGGGCAAGGAATTGACCTTTTTTTACATTAATGGCTCTGCCAGTTTCGGCTGCTGCAATGAGCAGGTCGGTTTGGCGGCAGAGAAAAGCTGGAATTTGTAGGATGTCGGCAACTTCGGCTACTATGGGACATTGCCATGATTCGTGAACGTCGGTAACGATAGGAAGGTTTAGTTCACTCTTTACACGTTGTAGAATTTGTAATCCTTTTTCGATACCTATGCCACGAGGTGAGGTTACGGAGGTGCGATTGGCTTTATCGAATGAAGATTTGAATATGAATGGAATTTCGAGGCGAGAACATATATCTTTCAATTTAGAAGCCACCTCCATGGTCATCTCTTCTGATTCTATAGCACAAGGTCCTGCTAATAGTGCAAAACGTTGGTTGTTTCCAATCTTAATCGTGTCGGTAATATTTATAAAATTGTTCATTTTATTAAGTTTTTTGCAAAGTTAATATTTTTTTTATAATATTGTGAATTTATTTTATATTTTTTTAGTATTTTATTGTGGTATAAAAAACTTTTATTATCTTTGCAAATTGAAATAAAGTATATATTTTGGTATGTGTTGTTGCGATTGTTTTGATACTTTGTGATGGTTGGTATTTTAATTTGAAAAAATAATATATAGAAATGAATAAAATTGTAAACAAACAACATTTTTCAGCAAATGTTGTGATGTTGGAGATTGAAGCTCCATTGATTGCAAAATCGCGTAAAGCGGGTCACTTTGTTATCGTTCGCGTTGATAAAGATGGAGAACGTATTCCTTTGACTATTGCTAATTCTGACGTTGTGCGCGGTACTATTACACTTGTAGTTCAGAAAATGGGTGTGTCGTCAACAAAATTGTGTAACCTTAACGTAGGTGATGAGGTGCTTGATTTGGTTGGTCCTCTTGGTAAGGCTACTCATATCGAAAAATTTGGTACAGTGGTATGTGCTGGTGGTGGTGTTGGTGTTGCTCCGATGTTGCCTATTATCAAAGCGATGAAAGAGGCTGGTAATCGTGTGGTTTCTATTCTTGCAGGTCGTACAAAAGACCTTATTATTCTTGAAGAACAAGTGCGTGAATATAGCGACGAGGTGGTGATTATGACTGATGATGGCTCGTATGGCAATAAAGGTCTTATCACACAAGGTGTTGAAGAGGTGATTAACCGTGAGAAAGTGGATATGTGTGTGACTATTGGTCCTGCTGTGATGATGAAATTTGTTAGTCTTTTGACTAAGAAATACGAAATCCCTACTGTTGCATCGTTGAATACTATTATGGTGGACGGAACAGGTATGTGTGGCGCTTGCCGTGTTACGGTCGGTGGTCAAACTAAGTTTGTTTGTGTCGATGGTCCTGAATTTGATGCACACCAAGTAGATTTTGATGAGATGATGATGCGTCTTTCGGCTTATAAATCACAAGAAGTAGAATCGTTTGAAAATTTTAAACCAATGCACAATGCATAATTCCCAATTCACAATTAGCCATTTGGCGTTAATTGAATTATGAATTATGAATTATGAATTATGAATTAGTATAACTATGGAAAGAAGAAATGAAGCATGGCGTGAAGAATTGCGTACTGCCATGAAACCAAAAGAGCGTATGGCTATTGAGCGCGTGAAGATGAATGAGTTGGATGGTGAATATCGTAGCAAAAATTCGGAAGAGGTAAACCAAGGTCTTACTATGGAACAAGCATTGTTGGAGGCAAAACGTTGTCTCGACTGCCCAAATCCATCATGTATGCAAGGTTGCCCTGTAAGCATTAACATACCTACATTTATCAAAAATATCGAACGTGGCGAAATCTTAGAGGCTGCAAAAGTGTTGAAACAAACATCGGCTTTGCCTGCTGTGTGTGGTCGTGTGTGTCCTCAAGAACGTCAATGCGAAAGCAAATGTATTCACACTAAAACAGGTAAACCAGCTGTAGCAATTGGTTATCTCGAACGTTTTGCTGCTGACTATGAACGTAATAGTGGTAAAATGGCAGTGCCAGAAGTGGCTGCATCAAATGGAATTAAAATTGCAGTTGTGGGTTCTGGTCCTTGTGGTTTGTCGTTCGCTGGCGATATGGCTAAATTGGGCTATGATGTTACTGTGTTTGAAGCATTGCACGAAATTGGTGGTGTGTTGAAATATGGTATTCCTGAATTCCGTTTGCCTAACAATATTGTTGATGTTGAGATTTGCAACCTTGAAAAAATGGGTGTAAAATTCATCAAAAACTGCATCGTAGGTAAAACAATTTCGTACGACCAATTGAAAGAAGAGGGCTATCGCGCTATGTTTGTAGCTTCGGGCGCAGGTCTTCCTAACTTCATGAATATCCCTGGCGAAAACCTTATCGGTATTATGTCGTCTAACGAATATTTGACACGTGTGAACTTGATGGGTGCTGCAAAAGCAAATACCGATACCCCTGTGTTGAAAGGTAAACGCGTGGCAGTAATTGGTGGTGGTAACACTGCTATGGACTCAGTTCGTACAGCTAAACGTCTTGGTGCAGAGCGTGCTATGATTGTTTATCGTCGTTCGGAAGAAGAGATGCCTGCTCGTCTCGAAGAGGTGAAACATGCTAAGGAAGAGGGTGTTGAATTCTTGACACTTCACAATCCAATCGAATATAAAGGCGATGAAAAGGGTCGCGTATCACAAATGTTGCTTCAAAAAATGGCACTTGGTGAACCAGATGCATCAGGCCGTCGTAAACCAGAACCAATACCTGGCGCAATCGAAACAATCGATGTCGATGAAGTAATTGTTAGCGTTGGTGTATCGCCAAACCCATTGATTCCAAGCGCAATCGAAGGCTTGGCAGTTACTCGCAAAGGCACTATCGAAGTAGGTGATGATACATTGCAATCGTCTATCCCTACAATCTTTGCTGGTGGCGATATCGTGCGTGGCGGTGCAACTGTTATTCTTGCAATGGGCGATGGTCGTAAAGCAGCAGCAAGCATGCATGCAAAAATTCAAGCAGGAGAAATTTAATTTAATGCACAATTCATAATGCACATTCACAATTAATTGTTAGACGTTAAATTATGAATTATGTATTATGAACCGAAGGTCTTTGAGCCTTCTGTGATAAAATTATGAATTGATAAAAAATGAATATTTGTGTATATTGTTCATCGTCGGATCAGGTGTGCGACGAGTTTAAGCAATTAGCTACCGAATTTGGCAAGTGGATGGCTCATGAGGGTCATACACTTGTGTATGGTGGTGCAACAGGCGGATTGATGAGTGCAGTGGCAGAAGGAGTGGCTAATGCTGGCGGAGATATAATAGGTATAATTCCTGATTGTATTATTGAAAAAGGACGCAAAAGTGATTTGCCTACCGAATTGTTTGTCGTAGGCGATATGGCGGAGCGTAAATCAATGATGAAAGAGTATTCGGACGTATTTGTTGTATTTCCTGGCGGATTTGGTACGCTTGATGAGATGTTTGATACAATATCAGCATGTATGGTGGGCGAGCATGATAAGCTAACCATATTGTTTAATCCCGATAACTTTTGGATGGGATTGTTGTTGCAATTAGATAAAATATTGAAATCTGGATTAGGATATAAATTTACTCGTAATGGTAATCTTAAAGTAGTTGATACTTTAGACGGGTTGAAAGAAGAAATAATTAAAAATGAAAATGAGTGAGGTAGGCTAGTCTCGCTACTTGCTACTCGCTACTAAAAATCTAATATATGAATCTCTATTGGAAAAAACTTTTTGGTGGTTTAATGTCAACAGCTAAGTATGAAGAAAAGCTTCAGAAAGAGGTCGCTGACTATAAACGTTATCTTTTGGTTGCCGAATCGAAAGAATTAGAAGAGTATAAAGAACTCTATGAACAAGTAAAATCGTCAAATTTTAAAGAGTTGAAACGTACGCTTGTGAGTCGTAAATATAAAGATACACAAGAGTATCGTGATATGTCAAAGTTCAATAAATTGGATAAAAAATCTGATTTGAAGGCTTATTTTAGTATTTTGGAAAGTCAAGAATTGGCAGATTATTTGGCTTTTAAAGCTACTCCTGAATTTGTTTCTTTGGCAAATCATGATTTGGTAAAGCAATCTCCCGAACTTACTCGTTTGAAGAAATTTGAGAAGTCGAAAGAGTATAAAATCTATACACGCTTCCATGATTCTTATGTAGTGAAAGAGTATTTGGAATTAAAAGAAAAAGTTTCTAATCCAGATTTTGTAAAGAATAATGAGTTTTGGTCAAATCCAAAGCGTTGGGAGACAACAAAAGAGTATCAAGAAGAAAAAAGATTTCATCATATAGCAGATAATGAAGACATTCGTTTTTATTTGAAGCATAAAGAGGATGATTTTAAGGCAGTTGCAGGTTATGCGTTGATATTTGAAGATAATTTTAATTGGAATTCACTCGATGCTTCAAAATGGGATGCAGGATTTCATTATAAAAATCCAGTCTTTGTAGGTAATCACTCTTTTGTTAATGAACAACAAGCCAATAATGGAGGTAATAATGTGCGTGTAATAGCAGGCAATTTGCATATTGTTACAAAAGAACAAAAGGTTGAGGCTTTGGCATGGCATCCAGAAAAAGGTTTTGTGCAAAAAGAATTTGATTATACCTCAGACGTAATACATGGATATAATGCTGTGTGCCAAAAGGGTGGCGTTTGTCGTGCGAAAATGCGTTTCGCGGGAGCAAAAGGAGTAACTCATGCATTATGGTTGAGAGGAGAAGAAAAAACACCACATATCAATATTTGTAAATGTGAAAATGGTGAAATTGAGGTGGGTATATATTGGAGCTCTAAATTTGAGACAAAATATTCTTCTACTCGTATAAAAGGTCTTAATTTATCTAAGTTCTTTGTATATTCATTTGAATGGAATGAGAAAGAGTTGATATGGTATATTAATGATTTGGAAGTGTTCAGAACTTCTAATTTTATGCCTCAAGAAGCGATGTATCCGCTATTTAATTCATTTATTGCAGAGGGTAAAAAAGGAGGAGAGGCAGATTTTGAAATTGATTACATCAAAGTATATTCTAAAAAGTAACTATTGTGTAAGTGTAAAAAATGTTGTAAATTTGCACGCTAATTTTACTTTTTGTAAAAACTATAGTCTAATAAAGAAAAATAATTAATAACTAAGCGAAAATGGAGAGCCTTTTTGTTTCTCACAACTCGCTATTAATGGTCTATAAAAATGAAAAAAACATTTGCTTTAATTATGGTAGCAATGATGGCCGTAGGCTGTTTTGCTCAACTTCCATCAGTAACTCTTAAAAATATTGATGGTAAAACAGTTAACACTGCTAAACTTCACAATGATGGTAAACCATTTATTATTAGTTTCTTTGCTACTTGGTGTAAACCATGCCAACGTGAACTTGATGCTATTCATGAACAAATTGCAGATTGGGAAGAAGAAACTGGCGTAAAAGTTATCGCTGTTTCTATTGACGAAGGTCCAAATGTTGATAAAGTGAAACCTTTGGTTGACGCAAAAGGTTGGGAATATGAAGTGCTTCTTGATCCTAATGGTGACTTTAATCGCGCTATGAACGTTAATGGTTCTGTGCCTACAGTATTCGTTATTGATGGTAAAGGTAAAATTGTTGACCGTCGCTCTGGTTATGTTGATGGTTCAGAACAACACCTTATCGAAAAAGTACGCGAACTTTTAAAATAAGTAACAAGTAAATAGTGACGAGTAGTGAGGCTGTTTTTTTATATATAAAAAGTCTCTCTACTCGCTACTTACTACTAATAGTCTATAAAATGATTAAACAATTAAGAAATATAATCGGCATATTATTTGTCGGTTTGTTAATGCTCCCTACTATCGCAAAAGCTGATGGTGGGGGTGTTACGTTGAAAGGGAATTTTCAAACAGATGCTCTTGTTGGACAGGTTGACTCCTTAATTGGTGCGACTGAATATGCTGGTCCATTTGTGAGTAATTCGTATCTCGATTTGTCGTTGGCAAGTGAGTATGTAACAGCTGGTGCACGTCTTGAATTGATGCATAAGCCTCTTCCTGGTTTTGAATCGAATTTTGCTGGTGGCGGTTTGCCAAATATTTACGTAACAGGTAAATACAAATGGTTTGAAGCTACGGTAGGTAATGTTTATGATCAGTTTGGTTCGGGTCTTATCTTCCGTGCTTACGAAGATCGCCCTCTTGGTGTAGATAACTCTTTGCGTGGTGCTCGTATTGTACTTTCTCCATACAAAGGTATTCGCTTCAAAGCTTTGGGTGGTATGCAACGTAAGTATTTTAACTATGGAATGGATAATGCCTTTGGTTTTGATTATTCGCAAGGTGCAGTGATGGGAGCTGACCTTGAATTGAATATTGAAGAATGGTCAAAAGTAATGCAAGATGGTGGTTATCGTCTTTTGTTTGGAGCTTCGTATGTTAGTAAATATGATCCTATTGAATCAGAACATGTGATAACTAACCCTAATCCAAATGCTAGTTATGACTTTGTGTTGAATATGCCTAAATTTGTAGGAGCTGGAGATGTACGTCTTCGCTTCCAAAAAGGCGGTTGGAATGCTTTAGTAGAGTATGCTTATAAAGCAAATGATCCATCGGCAGATAATGGTTATATCTATAAGCCAGGTCAGGCTGCTTTGTTGTCGTTGTCATATTCACAACGCGGTATGAGTTTCCTTGTTCAAGCTAAACGTTCTGAAAATATGTCATTCCGTTCAAGTCGTGATGGTTCTGGACAAGCGGGTTATATCAACCACATGCCTGCTTTCTCAATGACACATACATATGCTCTTGCAGCAATGTATCCATACGCAACTCAATATGGTACTCCAAAGGCTCGTGGTGAATGGGCATTCCAAGCTGAAGCTCGTTATACTTTCAAACGTAAAACACCTATGGGAGGTAAGTATGGTACAAGTTTCCGCTTGAATGGTACATATATTCGTGGTATCAAAGCAGATCCTATAGCAGTTAATGCTACTGGTACTTTGCAAGGAACTAATGGTTATGAATCTCCTTTCTTTGCTATGGGAGATGAAACATATTATCTTGATGTGCATTTGGAATTTGCTAAGAAAATTACAAAAACATTCTCGATGACTGCTCTTTATATGTTCCAACAATATAATCAAAAAATTGTGCAAGGCGAAATGACAGAGTATGAATTTGCTGGAGCAAAACCAAATGCAATTGTAAATTCACACATTGGTATTGTTGAATTGAAGTATAAACCATCGAAGAATATTGGTATGCGTGGAGAGTTGCAATATTTGCACACACGTCAAGATAAAGGTCAATGGGTATATGCGTTGTATGAAATTTCGTTGTTCCAACAAGCTATGATTGAGGTTTCAGATCTTTATAATATTGATGCAACAAAAGTTCATTATTATAAAGTTGCCGCATCTTACAACTGGGGTACTCATCGTATTCAATTGTCGTATGGCCGTACTCGTGAAGGATATAACTGCTCGGGTGGTGTATGTCGATTTGTCCCAGCGTCTAAAGGTTTAGCTTTGTCGTATAGTGTTAGTTTCTAATATTCAAATAGTCTGAATTATGAAAGTAAAATATATTATTTTTACTATTTTGGCAACTTTTATGATGGTTGCTTGTGATGTAATTCCTGAATCGGATAGGATTGGACAAGGACCAGAAAGAATTGTCTCTTTGCGTAAAGTGTTGCTTTTGGATTTTACAGGACAAAAATGTCCTAACTGTCCTGATGCTGCAGCGATTATATCAGATTTGCTTGGTGCATATCCTCGTAATATTGTTGCCGTTGGTATGTATCCTGATGGCCATGGTTTGGCTTTGCCTGGAGTATTGCCTACTTCTTTGAGTACAAAAGAGGCTATGGAATATCTCTCTTTTTATGGTACTTCTAATGAAAACTTACCTTGTGGTGTGGTAAATGGTAAGAAATTTGATGGACAATATATTCAGCAGAAGGAATCATGGACATCTTTGGTGACTGCAGAACGTGTGATTGAACCTGAATGTTTGGTTGACTTGGCTTATGTTCCTGGTCCTACTCATAAGGTTGAAGTTACTTTAACTCCTCAATATGATTCTATTCAAGCAGCATTGCCTTATGATGTCTCTCTTCAGTTGTGGTTGATTGAAAGTGGAATTAAATCGGCACAATCTTTTTCAGAAGGATCAAAAGCAGATTATGAGCATAATCATGCATTTCGTAAATGTTTGAATCCTTTGTGGGGTGATGAATTAGGCAAAATTGCTGAGGTGACCAAAAAAGAATATACTTTTGATGTTGATGCAAAATTTGTAATTGATAATTGTGCCGTTGTGGCAGTGCTTATCAATACTGAGACAAAAGAAGTTGTTCAAGTTGGCGAAGTTGCTTTAGGTAAAGCAACTCATTAATTATTGATTAAAACAAATTATTAACCATAGAGATAAATTCTCTCATAAAATTTTTATAAAGATGAAAACATTTAAATTTTTTGCGGTAGTTATTGCTGCGTTTGCAATGTTGGTAGCTTGCGAACAACAACCAGGTCCAGGAACTAATAATGGAGGAAATACTCCTGATACACCAGCAGTAGAAAATCCAGATACTCCAAAGGTAGAAACTCCAAAAGTGGTTATTGAGTTACCTTGGGGTGGTGATGTAACTGAAGTTAATGGTAAAACAATTGAAGTTGGTATGGGTAACTATGATCCTAATACTTATGAACTAATTGTAGATGTTGTATTGAAAAACAATACAGAAGTAGATAAAACTTTTACAATTAATGAGTATCGTGCATATGATCTTTCTACTGCGATGGCAGCTTTGTGTATTTCATCTTGTACTCCTTGGAATAAAGAAGCAGAGCAAACTTGGGAAGTTGGTACTGTTGCTGCAGGTGAGGAGATTGAAATCGCTTTGCACTTGACTCCATTAGTAACTGAAGCTATGACTTTCCCTGCTAAATTTACATTCTCAGATGGTACAGATAGTGTAATTTTTAAAGTTAATTATAACTATACTCCTGCTGAGTAATTTTTCAGTGAAGATAAAATTTTTAGGGGACTTAGATTATAGTCCCCTATTTTTACTAAAAATAAGACAATATAAGTTATGAAAAAAACTATTTTATTTATTGCATTTTTGTGTGGAGTTTTTATGCTTACTGCACAAAATGTTGTCGATACAACAGAACAGGCTGTATTGAAATATTGCGCTGATACTATTGCATCGTCTTGTGGTGCTGCAGAAGATCAAGTTGTAGTTGCTCAGTCGGCAGCAATTCGTTTTACACAAAAACAACTTGTAGCATATAAAGATAACTATTTTATAAAAATGTCTGTTGGTTTGGGTAAGCATGAAAAGTGGACTCCTGATACAGTAAAGAGTATGAAGTTCTGGATTCGTAAAACGTTGAATAGTGAGAATCTTTGGGAACAAGACTATGATACTGCAAAAGTAGTTTTTGGTGAATGGAATGAATTGGTATTTGATAACTACTATGCAGTTGATGGTAGATCTGATTTGTATTTTGGTTATACTATAGAATGTGGTGGCCTACCTATTGGTGGTGATGGTGATTATATGGGAGCAAATGATTATGGTACATATATTAAAGATGTGTCAGAATCTAAATGGATTCAATATTCTTATTGTGGTAACTTCTCTATTAAAGTGGTTGTTGCTGGTGAAAAAATGCCAAAATATAACCTTGCAATGAATGCTATTCGTACAGCTAATTTTGCTCGTACTGATGCTAAATTCGATGCTGTGGCTAATATTTCTAATACAGTTGATAAGGATGTTACTTCTTTCGATTTTGTAGTTTATGCAAATGACAAAGAACAATATCGTAAAACAGAAGAATTAGATAAGCCCCTTAAAAATGGTGAAGAATTGAATATCTTCTTTAAAGATATTCAATTGACTGAAGAAGGTATTTATGATGTGGTTTATACAATAGAAAATATTGAAGGTGAACACGAAGATGACAATCAGAGTGATAGCCGTTTGGTTGTAAAGACTCAAGTATCAAACGAGTTTGAAAATAAAGTTGTAATGCTTGAAATGTTCTCTGGTACTATGTGTCCGAACTGTCCAACAGGGCATAATTATGTGCATCATGCACTTGATGAATTAGGGGTAGAAAATTATGTTTGGGCAACAAATCATACGTACAATGTTTCAGAACTTACGGTTGATGAAAGTGGAGTTGCAGGTGAATTTTATGGTGCACAACTTTGGCCGGCTCCTGCAATTATGCTTGATCGTGTAAATCTTTTAAATGTTGGTATTATCCCTTCTACTGATGGTGCTACAGGTCCTATCTTTAATTTAAATGCAATAGGAAGTCTTGGCCTATTGGAGGATTATATGAATGTAATTCAAAAAGGTAAGTCTCCAATTGCTATTGATGTTGACTTTATATTAGATGAGGTTACACGTGAGCTTAATGTTACTGTTGATGGTACACTTTTGGGTGATTTTGAAGTAACAGATCTTCGTGTTGGTGTTATTACTCTTGAAGATAATATTATGGCAGCACAATCTGGTCATGCTGGTAAATATAATCATACACATATTATTCGCTCGTATATGACTTCAGCTTTTGGTGAGAAAGTTTCGGTTGCAGATGGAACATTTGCTAAAGAATTCTCTCAAACTTTGAAAGAAAAATTTGTGTTGGATAATATGCGTTTGGCTGTTTGGGTTGGTAAAAATGCTAATACATCAAACATCAATGGTTTTGAAATTTATCAAGCATACGAAGTGAAATTGACAGATCGTCCTTATACTCCAATTGAATATGTGTCAGATGATACTCAACTTGTAATTTATCAAGAGGATGAATCTTTGTTTGTTGAGGGTGTTGAAGTTGGAGATGTATTGTCTATTTATTCTATGGAAGGTAAATTGGTTATGCAATCAATTGTTGATACAGAAAAGACTGAACTTAATTTGACTGGTTTGGCAAAAGGAACCTATTTGTTGCAAACAAATGCTTCTTATGTTAAATTTGTAAAATAATGCTTGTTTGATAAGTATAAAAAAGTGGATAACTGATTAGGTTATCCACTTTTTTTGTACTCCCATGCGGAATCGAACCGCAACCAAAGGAACCGGAATCCTTCATTCTATCCATTAAACTATGGGAGCTTTTTTTAATTCATAATTCATAATTCATAATTATTTGCCTATTGGTTTATGGCTTTTGGTTTATGATTATAGGAACTATTGAGATTATAGATAAATATAGAATTATAAATAGTAGAGACGCAAATTTTTGCGTCTCTACTTGTTTATTTAGAATTCGATTGTTTCGTCGTTTTGTGGTGCTGCAGGTTGTTGTGCTGGACGTTCGTCGTTGTGTTGTGGACGAGGACGACGTTCGCCGCGTTCAGGACGTTCTGGACGAGGACGACGTTCGCCACGTTCAGGACGCTCTGGACGAGGACGACGTTCTGGCTCTGTATAGCCTTCAGGTTTTTCTTTCAATACTTTTGCTGAGAGTTTGAATTTACCTGTTTTAGGGTCGATTTCGAGAAGTTTAACGTCGATTTTATCGCCTTCTTTGATGCCTGTTTCTTCCATTGTTTCGAAACGACGCCAGTCGATTTCAGAGATATGGAGGAGACCTTCTTTGCCTGGCATGAACTCTACGAAGCAACCGTAAGCCATGATAGATTTAACTTTTGCAGTGTAAGTTTCGCCTACTTC
>JAZOMI010000122.1:0-8824 GCA_045653825.1 Candidatus Aphodosoma sp.
GTTTTTTTAGTATTGTTCGTTAGAATTTGGAAAGTCGCAACTTTTCACATCCTCAACATAATGGCTCACTGCCTCATTGATGATTGTATTTAGGTCGGCATAGCGGCGAAGGAATCTAGGTGAGAAACCTTTTGTCATACCCAACATATCGTGCAATACAAGCACTTGACCATCGACATCGCCACCTGCACCAATACCAATAATAGGTATATGCACCTCTTGAGCAACGCGTTTGGCTAGTGTAGCAGGTATTTTCTCAAGCACGATAGCAAAACAACCAGCCTCTTCGAGAGCTTTGGCATCAGCAATGAGTTTTTCGGCTTCGTCTTGTTGCTTAGCACGAACATTGTAGGTGCCGTATTTGTTGATTGATTGTGGCATAAGTCCAAGGTGACCCATGATAGGAATACCCGCTGCAAGTATTTTGCGCACTGCATCTATGATTTCTACACCGCCTTCGAGTTTGAGAGCATCGGCATGTGTGATTTTCATGATTTTGATGGCATTACTTACGGCTTCGGTTTCCGACACTTGGTAAGTACCGAAAGGCATATCAACTACTACGAGAGCGCGTTTTACTGCTTTAACCACTGATTTTCCAAGAAAAATCATTTGGTCTAGTGTAATAGGCAGAGTAGTGACATTACCTGCAACGACGTTAGAGGCTGAGTCGCCAACGAGAATTACATCTACACCTGCTTCGTCTACGATAGAAGCCATTGTGTAGTCGTATGATGTAATCATACTGATTTTTTCGCCACGTTGTTTCATCTCGAAGAGACGATGAGTGGTTACTTTGCGAATATCTTCAGGTGTATGAACAGACATTTGATAAAACTTTTCAGATTAGTTATCAAGTGCATTGATTTGTTCGATAACGATAGAAAGGTCTTGTTTGAGGTTTTGAATTTTGCGTTCGAGCTCCTCTACCATTTTATTACCTTTTTTAGATGAACTATTGAAGAAACCAATGTTGTTTTCGTATGTTGCGATTTGTTGTTTGAGCAATTCGTATTGACGCATAAGTTTGTTGCGGTCGCCTTTGAAGTTGAGTTCTTGATTGCGACGACGAGAACGAAGTTTGCTTTGTTTTTCGTTGAGAGCCTCTTGATATTGTTTGTAAACTTTGTCTTTTTCTTTGTAAGGCACATGACCTACAGCGAGATATGCATCTGACAAACGGCGAACAGCAGAGTAGTCTTCTTCGTCGTTACCTGTGAGTTCGTATGCTTTGAGGGCTTCGATAGCTTCGAGTTTAAGACGAAGATTTTCTTGTTCTTCGATTTTTTTGTCTTTGAAATTAGCCTCTTTGCGAGCGAAGAAATGGTCGCAAGCTGCAATGAAACGAGCCCAAATAGCATCGCTATATTTTTTAGCAGTAGGACCTATAGTTTTCCACTCTTTTTGGAGTGCGATAAGTTTGTCGGTAGTAGAACGCCATTCTTCGCTATTTTTGAGTTGTTCTGCTTTTTCGACAAGAAGGCGTATTTTCTCTAAATTGGCTTGTAGTTCTTCTTTTATGCGACGATAATATTCGTTTTTAGCTTCGAAGAATCGGTCGCAGGCTGTGCGATAGCGTTTGAACAAACGATTGATTACACGGCGTTCTGCTGGGTCGTCAGAGCGGAATTTTTCGTTGAGCGCAATAACCTCTTGTGTTTTTTCTTCCCACTCTTTGTATGTTGTAATAGCTTGAGTATCGATGTTTTCGATGAGTTCGATAGCGTCAGTTTTTTCTTTTTCGATTTCTTGTTCACGTGCTTTGAGGCGTTCGAAGAATTCTTGGTGGCGTTTGTTGATAACGGTCGAAGCCTCTTTGAATCTATTCCATATTTCATCGCGGAGTTCGCGAGCAACAGGACCAATTTCGCGCCATTGGTCATGAAGTTTTTGAAGCAATTGGAATGATTTAACTACATCATCTTCTTCATTAAGTTTTTCTGCTTGCTCAATAATACGCGATTTATCTTCTAAATTCTTTTTGAAATCGTATTCGCGGAGCGCAGCATTGATTTTTATAAGGTCATAGAATTGTTCTTGATAGTGATTGTATTCTTTCCAGATTTCAGTTACATTGGCTGGCGACACTGGACCAATCTCTTTCCATTCGTTTTGAAGTACACGGAAAGCTGTAATAGTTTCATTAAGGTCGCCTTCGTTAGAAATCAAAGCCTCAAGTTTAACGATAATAGCTTGTTTTTTCTCTAAATTAGCGGCATATTCAGCATCAATAGCAGCGAGATATGCGGCACGTTTTTCGCGATAGATGCCTATTACAGACTTAAATTCAACCTCGATTGGGTCAGTTTGTTTTTGTTTTGGTTCAACAACTTCTTCGCCTTCTACTTCTTCAACTTGTTGAGCTGATTTTTCAGCGAGTTCTTGTTGATGACGTTTATAAAACAATTGTTTGATACAATCAACTTGCTCTTTTATAACTGTTATTTCACCATTCTCTATAATTTCTCTGAGTGTGTTAACCAATTCTTCGCGTGTAAGAGTTGCGAGTTGTTGTGGGTCAAAATTTTGTTCTGCAATAAATTCTTGTGCATCCATAATTAAAAAAATTTAGTCTCCATGATAGGAGAGAGTTCTATTCATTAAACTTGGCAAATTTACTAAAAAATATTGAAATCTTATATGTTTTTATTAAAAAATGTTATTTCCAAATGAATTTGGCTTTATGACGAAACATTTTGTCTATCGTAAGTATATAAAGAGTGATTAGTGGCAATAAGATGTCGAATAAGATAATTGATAATCCGAATTTTTTATCGTTATAAACTCTGGCTGTGAGGTTTATAATTATAAATTGTATTAAAAAACGTAACAAAAACGAGCCAGCTGCAATGGCTAAAACTATAGGATTATTATAACCGAATATTGCTAATAAAATGATTGTTAAATAGAACAATCCTCGAGTGAAAGGTTCGAGACCAATCCACATTTTGCTACCTGATTTATATACATCTACAGTGCTCAAATGACGTAGTTTCTGATAGTACCAATCGCGGAATGTTGTTTTAGGGAGTGAAAGAGTTTCGGCTTCGCGCGAAGGCTCGATACGAGTATTGTGTTTTTTTCCGAACGCATTGATTAACAAATCGTCATCGCCCGATGCCACATGTAGAAAGCCTGCAAAACCTTTATGGTTAAAGAACGTGCTCTTGCGATAAGCCATATTGCGACCTACGCCCATATACGGATGACCAAGCAGTGCAAACCCCATATATTGCATGGCGATAGTTAGAGTGTCGTATGACACTAATTTACTGATAAAACCACGTCCTCTATAATAATTACCATGACCGAGCACAAATTCTGTTTGACCATCAAAATTGCGCACCATAGCGGTAATCCAATTTGGCGTAAGCGGACGGCAATCGGCATCAGTAAACAATAATATTTCGTTTTTCGCTGCTTTTACGCCTACTGTGATTGCCAATTTTTTGTGGCTAATAATGCGTGTTTCTTGAGGAATATTAGTGATATAGAGGTTGTGGTAAACTTTTTGCAACTCTTTGATTATTTCCTCGGTGTCGTCGCACGAACCATCATTCACGATAATCACCTCGTAGTCGGCATAGTTCTGTTCTAATACAAGGGGAAGAAAGCGTTGAAGATTATCACCTTCGTTTCTTGCGCAAATAATTACCGACACAGGTGGTTGCTCTACGGTGTGAGGCACATCTCCTTTCTTTATTTTGCGGATACGTCGCAATATAGCGGTGTAGGGTATGAAGTAAAATCCTAATTGAATAGTGAAAGATAGGATCAATATCGATAAAAGAATATATATTATGATAGTCATTTTAATCTAATTACTAATGTTTAACTACTATTTTGGTAAGTATTTTATAAAGTCACAAAGTTACAAATAATAATTTATTTAAGCAAATTTGTGAGTATGAATATTTTTTTGTAATTTTGCACTCGAAATTAAGCGAATAGCTCCTTAATAAATCGGTTTCTTCGATTTTTAAATTCCCCTAAACTTTCAAATTTCAACTCGAAAATATGTATAATATTTTAGAATTAAGACGTAAGAGCCAAGACGAGCTCTTACAAATTGCACAAGAATTAGGTGTTAAAAAAGCAAATTCTTTAGCTCCTGATGCTTTGATATATGCTATTTTAGACCAACAAGCTATTGTTACATCAGTCGATAAAAAAGATGACGGCAAAGCCAAAAAACAACGCACTCGTATCGCCAAAAAGGTGGTAACTGAGGAGGGTGGTATCAATGTGATTGAACGAAAACCTGTCGAGAAAAAAGAGGTTGTCGAAAATAAACCAGAGAAGAAAGAGTCTGCCGTTGTAGCAAATATTGAGCCTGCGAAAGAGCAACCTGCGAAAAATTCTGTTACCGACAGCAAACCAAAAGAGAATAAAAAGCCTAATAACAAGGCTAATAATAAAAAGGTTAAAAAGGCTGAAGAGCCAATAGTCGAAACGCAAAATTTTGCGTCTCAGAAAACAGTTGTAGAAAAAGTTCAACAACCTCAAGTTGTAGTTTCTGTCGAAAAAGAGGAGACTCCTCAACAACCAAAACCACAAGTTCAGCCTCAACAAGCGCAACCTGTTCAACAACAACCTAAGCAACAAAATTCTCAAAACAATAATAAACCTCAACAGCCTCAAAATAACAAAGATAAAAAGCCAGAACAAAACAATCAGCCTAAAAATATTGCTCTTGCCGAAGGCGAAAAGATGTATGAGTTTGATGACATTCTCGTCGGCATGGGTACGCTTGAAATGATGCAAGATGGTTATGGTTTCCTTCGCTCGGCAGAATACAACTATCTCTCTTCGCCTGACGATATATATGTTAGTGCTCAACAAATTAAGTCGTATGGCTTGAAAACGGGCGACACTGTCGAAGGTAATATCCGTCCACCTCGTGAAGGCGAAAAATACTTTCCACTTGTGCGCGCCCTCAAAATCAATGGTTTGAAGCCTGAAGTAGTGCGCGACCGTGTCCCTTTCGAGCATCTTACGCCAATCTTCCCCGACGAAAAATTCCAACTCACCACACCAGGCAAACCTGCTTCTCTTTCAAGTCGTATAGTTGACCTCTTTGCTCCTATTGGTAAGGGTCAGCGCGGACTTATTGTGGCTCAACCAAAGACAGGTAAAACTATGTTGCTCAAAGATATAGCCAATTCAATACTTGAGCATCATCCTAATATCTATATGATTATTTTGCTCATCGACGAGCGTCCTGAGGAGGTTACTGATATGTCGCGAAGTGTACGTGCTGAGGTGGTTTCTTCTACATTCGACGAGTCTGCCGAGCATCATATCAAGGTTGCCACTATGGTGCACGAAAAGGCTAAACGTCTCGTAGAGTGTGGTCACGACGTTGTTATTCTTCTCGACTCAATCACTCGTCTTGCTCGTGCCTATAATACCTTTTTGCCTGCTTCGGGCAAAGTGTTGTCGGGTGGTGTCGATGCTTATGCGCTCCACAAACCAAAACGCTTCTTTGGTGCGGCTCGTAATATCGAAAATGGTGGCTCACTCACAATTATTGCCACTGCGCTTACCGACACAGGTAGCAAAATGGACGATGTCATCTTCGAAGAGTTCAAGGGTACAGGCAACATGGAGCTCCAACTCAACCGCCAATTAGCAAACAAACGCATATTCCCTGCGGTGGACATAATGGCTTCATCTACACGCAAAGACGACCTTTTGTTGCCTAAAGAAGTATTGAGTCGTATGTGGGTTTTGCGCAACTACCTTTCGGATATGAACGTAACCGAAGCAATGGAATTCCTCAAAGAGCGCATGGAGCGCACAAAAGATAATGAAGAGTTCCTTGTTTCAATAAATGGCGATTGATATTTTAGTATAACATGTAGAATATTAAGTACATACCTTGCAATAGGGTATGTACTTTTTTTTATTTTTATCATTGGTGTCTGGTAAAAGTAACTCCGTAGGAGTGATATATCATAGGCAAGGGTGTCAAAATTGCGAGTAAGTGAGAGCAGAACTAAGCTTGCTTAAGTTATGCCGAGCGTGAGCAATTTGGACGAAGTCACCCCCTGATGAGAGGTTATATTGGTAAATTAGCGCCGTAGGTGCGATAGAGAAAATTTCTTCCATACTATAACATACTATAAATATATGATAAATATAGGATAAATATACCATAAATATAGGATAAACATACTATAAAGCAATCCACACCGAATAAAATATATATACAAAAATATTTTCCCTGTAAATAGTTGTTTTGTGAATTTATTTTTGTATCTTTGCACCGACATACACAACCAAGTGGGTTATCCTTGGTTGTAATTTATAGCATTTTTGCTCATTTCTTCTGATGTTAAAGTTTGGCGACTAAAGCGTATGAAGAGATAAGTTAAAAAATGCCCATGTATTATAGCGTGGGCTTAACTTATCGTATACGCGAGGTCACGCCAAACACCTAACATCAGCGAGAAAGTTAAGTTCTCGCTTTTTTTTTTGTACTATTCTATAATTTATAAAAAGTTGCGCCCGACACAAATTTAGGGATTTTTTTTATGGAAAATAATGTTTTAGAAAATGTTAGTATTGAGAAGAACCAAACTAAAAAAGAGTGTGGTGATTTATACAATACAAAAAGTTCTATTGTTTTTAAAAGAATATGGTACATTATCGGTGCAATTTTACTATTTATAGGAATAGTTTTATTGTTTCATGATAGAACGGGAGTTTTTGATGATCAATATTATTTTTATGAAAAAGGTTATGTTGGTGGAGATGCTTATAACTATATTATTACGGCAGCTCGTTCTACTGCAGTAATGGTTAAAAGTTTAATTTTTGTAGTAATGGGTTGTACTTCTTTATTAATAGGTAGAAGTTTTAATAAATAAATTGAATTAGTTATGAAAAAGTATTTTTTGATGTTTATTGCCATTGTTTTATTTACACAATGTGCTACAGATCCAAATAAAGAAATAAAAAAAGTATTTAAGACTTATGTACAAGAAACATTTGATAATCCTAAAGATTTGGAAGAGATTGTGTCGATTAGTGAAGAGAGGGTTATATGTATAGATTCTTTAATTGAATTGTCTAAGTCAGCATTAAAGATGTATGATGATGTAGCTTTTAAAGCTGATAGTCTTGATAGTGTTGTTACTGTTAAATTTGATAATGTACAAAAGAAAGATTTGAAAACATTGTATTATATACAAAACAACCATGGTAATAGATGGGTTAAAATATTTATCGAAAATATCATGGGTAATTTAAGTTTAAAATTGGAACATACTGATGTAATTACAAATCGTCCTCGAAAAGATATGTTGGAATTATTGAATGATACAACTCAAAAATACAATAGTTTTACCACACAAACTATAAAATATAGAATTAAAACAAGGGAAACTATGTGTTTAGATTCCGTCTTTTATATTTCTAAGAATGGTGGTATTCCTTACATAAGTAGTTTAAGTATTCAAACAAAGGAAATAGGTGGACGAATTGAAGATTTTAATCCATTGATGAAAAAGTTATATGAAACGGCAGAATTAAATTTGAAAAGGATAGAAATGTTGTATAAAGCAGAAAATGCTTTGCAGATGATACAAGAACGATAGAATTGATAAGTCTCTAATGTCTTTATGTTAATGTCAATAAAAAAGTACATACTTTAAATTTGAAGTATGTACTTTTTATTTTTAATATAACGATTATTGATTACAATTGTTTAATATACGCTCTGCGGCGTTTGTGTTGTTTGGTTTCGAAGTAGGCAAAGTTGGGTTGGTTCTTTGAGTTTTCTTCGAGGATGGCTGTGGTTTCGGTGTATTTGATGCCATATTTTTGGAAATATGGGATTTGGTCGTAGAAGAATAGGGCATTGACGCCTTTGTTTTGATAGTCAGGGCGCACAGCAATGAGCAAGAGATTGAATGTATCCATCTGTTTTGCTTTGAGTGCTTTGAGGAGTTTTATCCAGCCGAATGGGAATAGCTTGCCACGAGTTTCTTGCAAGGCTTTTGATATGTCGGGCATACCGATGCCTACTCCTACGATTTCGTCGTGTTCGTTAATAGCAATGGTGATGAAATCGAAGTTAATCAATGGGAAATACATCTCGGCATAGTACTCTTTCTGGCGTTGAGTGAGTGGCTGGAAGTTGTAGAGTGGTTGGTATGCCGCATCGATTACGTCGAAATACGAATAGCCATATTTTTCTTTCAACTCCTTGACAGTGCGCACTTTATCGATGCGTATTTTGTATTTCTCCATTACGATTTTGGCTACGCGCTCCATCTTTTCAGGTATTTGGTGAGGCGTAGAAACGAGGAACTCTATCCAGTCGGCTTCTTTTATCAACCCATAGCGGTCGAAGTGGTCAACGTAGTAAGGATAGTTGTAGAGACTTGCCATAGGCGACACATAGTCATAACCTTCGAGCAAAAGGCCTTGATGGTCAAAGTCGGTGAAACCAACAGGACCATTCATAGCAGTCATACCATGTTGGCGACCCCAATCGGCAGCTGCGTCAAGTAGGGCGCGCGACACCTCGTAGTCGTCAATAAAGTCGAACCATCCGAAGCGCACCTTTTTGCATCCCCAATGTTCGTTAGCCAATTCGTTGATAATGGCAGTGATACGACCCACCACTTTGCCATCTTTGTATGCCAAGAAGTTGGCAAACTTCGAGTGGTCGAGAGCTGGATTCTTCTTAGTGTCGAAGGTATTTAACTCATCAAACTCGAGGCATGGAGTGTAGTATGGGTTGTCGTTGTATAATTCATTTGCAAAGCGGATGAACTGTTTGAGTTCTTTGCGCGAGCTTACTTCTTTAATTGTT
>JAZOMI010000123.1:0-16004 GCA_045653825.1 Candidatus Aphodosoma sp.
ACAAGAGTGAACGCCATCAACATGATAGACATGAAACCAGTAGTAGTTTCAGCTTTAGCATCCATTTTAGATGTCCAAGAAGCAGGCAATGTGATTTCGAAAGCACCGAAGAACGATACTGCGAACACAACCAACATCAAGAAGAAAATGATATTGAAGATAGCGTTAGTAGAGAGAGCGTTCAAAGCCGAAGCACCGAAGATACCAGTCACCAAAAGACCGAGAGTCAAATAGATGATGATGATAGCAGCGCCATAAGTGAACGCATCGCGACGACCTTTAGCTTTATCACCAGAGCGTTTCAAGAAGAACGAAACAGTCATAGGGATGATAGGCCATACGCAAGGAGTGAACAAAGCGATGAAACCACCGAGGAAACCGAGGATAAAGATAGCCCACATAGAAGAATCCGAAGTGTTAGTAGTTTCGCCAAACGCTTTGAGTTCGTCGATAACTGGAGTATAGATATCATTAGCAGCCTCTTCTACAGCAGTTTCTGCTTCTGCTTCTTCTGCGATTGGCATTGGTTCGCTTGCTTTAGGACCGAAACCGAAGTTATAAGGACCAAAAAGCATACAAGAGCCAACTACTTCAGAACAAGCTTGACCAGAAGCTGTTACACCGATGCCCCAATTTTCTTCAGTAATTTTTATTTTTTGAGCAAATACAGCAGTTTTTTCGAACGAAGTAATTTCGCATTCGAACATGTTGTCGAAAATAGTGTGTGCTTCAGTTCTAACTTCGAGATCGCCTTTGAGTTCAACACCAGTCATGTTGTTGAATTCGATAGTTGTAGCGATAGGACCTTTGTCTGTCGCTTCCAAACCATAGATGTGCCAAGTGTCATCAATAGTGGCAGTAAGAACGATTTCAGCGTTTTTGCCGTCTTGCTCGATTTGAGCGTCCCATTTAACAGGCTCAAGCATTTGAGCAAATGTCATGGTAAAGATGCACAATACAAGTGCCAAGGTTGAAAAAAGTTTTTTCATACTTTTTAATTTAATTAAAATATTTAGTGTTTTTATTATAAGTCAACAGACAACAATCAAAAACTACCACATCATCCAACTCCCCACTCCTCATTCTTCACTCCTCACTCTTCACTCTTCACTTTTCACTAAATTACGGTATCATATCAAGCATTTCGTCGTCAAAAGGGTCATAATCTTCTGGAAAGTCAGCTGATTTGATCAATTCATCAAAATCCTGATTCTCGTTATTCCCCTTTTTAATACTTTCGTAATCAGTAGGTTCGGCTAAGTTTACATGTATGTGATGTATCATAAAAGCACAATTATACAATTTCGGTGCAAAATTATAAAAAAATATTCATATACACAACAACTTAAAATAATTCATAATTTGTAATTACTCCCTTTGGTCGTGATTTTGCTACGTTCGGCAAATAAAATAAATTTTTTTTGCTCTCACTTATCGCAAAATTAATAAATTTTTGCTACCTTTGTACGTTCAACTTTTTACTGACAAAGGCTCAAAGACCTTTGGTTTAACTTTCAACTTTCAACTTTCAACTTTCAACTTTCAACTTGTATTATGCCTTTTGCATTTGGAATAAAAGATATTATTGACATATTGCTTGTTGCAATATTGCTTTATCAAGTTTATCGTTTGATGAAGAACACGGGGACTATCAATATCTTTTTGGGTGTTATGGTTTTTGTCTTTTTGTGGTTTTTGATTGTTAAGGTTCTAAAATTAGGATTGACTGGTGCTATTCTTAATCAAATTATTAGTGTTGGAGCAATTGCTTTGGTAGTACTTTTTCAAAATGAAATCAGAAAATTCTTGCTCAAATTGGGCTCGCGTCAGAATTGGAGATTCTATAAGACTATAGCTAATATCATAAAAGGTAATGCTCATAAGGATCAAGAACAAAGTCTTCCTGTGATGAAGTTGGTATTAGCATGTCGTAATATGTCGCGAACCAAAACCGGTGCATTGATTGTGATTGAGAGAGATAATCTGTTGACTGAATATATCGAGAGTGGCGAACAACTTCGTGCCGACATCAATACTCGTTTGATTGAGAATATATTTTTCAAAAATAGTCCGCTTCATGATGGTGCTATGATTATTAGTAATAATCGTATCGTTGCGGCAGGAGCAATTTTGCCAGTATCTAAAAATCCAAATATTCCACGTCATCTCGGACTTCGCCATCGTGCCGCTATGGGTGTTTCCGAAAAAACTGACGCTTTGGTAATCATTGTTTCTGAAGAAACAGGTACTATCTCAATGGCAATCGACGGAGCCTATCGACTCAATCTTACAGCCGAAGACCTCGAACGACTACTTACGGAGTTAGTTAGTAGTTACTAGTCCGACCCGTCCGACAATCTAAGCGAATAATTGACAACGAAGTTGTTAACTCTCAATTCTCAACTTTAATACTATGGAACAACTACGAAATGCAGGTTTTGCAATTACCATTTGCGATAAGGATGGTAAGATTCTTGATATGAATCAACGTTCGAAGCAAACTTTTGCCAAATATGGCGACATAATTGGGCATTCACTTTTTGAATTTCATCCCCCTCGCGCAGCCGAAATATTGCGAGGACTTCTCGAAAATCACAACGTAAATGCCTATACTATCGAAAAAGAAGGCTTACATAAACTCATCTATCAAGTGCCTTGGTATGAAGAAAACGGAGATTTCGGTGGATATGTCGAATTATCACTCGTTATTCCTGCCGAAATGCCCCATTATGTGCGTTAATAAATGATGTTTTTTTGTTGTTTTTTTCGTTTAAAAAATGCTTAAATTACCATTCAGTGGCGAAAAAAGCTTGTGTGTTCAGAAAAAAACATAGTTTGTGTGTGATTTTTTTTGTTGTTTAACAAAAATTTTGTACTTTTGCAAATATTTTTAGACAATAGCTTATTTTATTAACCCATAGCTCTATTTATTTGAGGCGAGTTTTACTTATATTGTTTTTTGTCTGTAGTATATTGACTCTTTCTGCTGCTCCGAAAAGAACGTATATTCATAGGGAGGCAGAAAAGGTCTATTTTGCTGTGGGCAAAACTCAAATGGATTGGGCATTTGCCAATAATGATGTAGCAGTTCAAAATATGGTTAGTAGTATGCTTAATCATGCTTTGGATAGTACATTACAATTGAAAACTATTCTCATTCAAGGTAATGCTTCTCCCGAAGGTTCAGTCGAGTTGAATAAAAGAATTTCTACTCAACGTGCGAAGGCATTGTATGAATATCTATCTAAAGAGTTGGAAATAAGCGACTCTTTAGTGGTTGTGTATGCAATGGGACGTGCTTGGAGAGGCTTGATTCAAATGGTGGAAAAAGATCCAGCAACACCAGATAGGAGTGAGTTATTGCCTTTTTTGCGTAACATTGCTTATGAAGCAGATTTTGGTATAAGACCTAATATCGACCATGTTGAGCGATTGCGTCAATTTAAGGGGGGTAGAGCATATAAGTATATGTATAAAAATCATTTCCCTAAATTGCGTTCTACTTATGTTTGCTTTGAATATTGGACTGACAATCAGCAATACAAAAGCAGATATCAAGATGATATAGATTGGTTATCTACTTCAGATACACTTTATATGGATACATTGACTAGAAATAGTGATATCACACAAATATTTGATGTGGATGTATATAATGTAGATGTAGACGTATATGATGTTGATATAAATGTTGGTGTTGTTGCTCCAACTTCTAAAACTTACGTTTCAATTCGAACTAATTTACTCTATGATGTTGCTTCGATATGGAATGTTGGTGTAGATATTCATTTAGGAAAGAATGTTTCGATGTTTGGAGATTGGAACGTTGCATGGATTGATTTGAAACAGAAATATTTTTCTTGGAGATTATATGGAGGTGATTTAGGATTTAAATATTGGTTTGGTCGTGCTGCAAAAGAAAAACCATTGACAGGTCATCATATTGGCATTTATGGACAGATAGTAAATTATGACTTTAATTTTGCTAATATTTTAGGTAATGGTAATTTAGGTCGTATTACGAAAGATTGGAGCTATGGTGGAGGTATATCGTATGGTTATTCTGTGCCAGTCGCTCGTAATTTGAATCTTGATTTCGGTTTCTCTGTAGGTTACTTGTATCATCTTTATGATGAATATATCCCAACTCAAATGCCTGATGGTATCCACTATGTATGGCAAGCAACTAAGAAAGCACATTATATCGGACCTACAAATGTCGATTTTACGCTTGTTTGGCAGTTAGGAGCAGATAATTATAATCGTAAATTTGATAAAAAACGTGATAGAAAAACATCAACAAAAGTAAAAGACGAAATTATTATAGGAGGAGATACTATTGTTGATGATGTGCGAAATAGAATAGAAACAGAAGTAGAAAAAGCTTTAGAAGGAGGAGATGAACAATGAAAACGATGATTAGATTATATATAGCGGTTGTTTGCTGCTTGTCTTTTGTTGCTTGCGATATGCGTGAACTTTGTTATGACCACGATTCACATGCTTATAAATATCAAGTAAATATTGAGGCTGAATATGAGCAAGAATGGCAATATCCATTGATTCCAGCTAACGATTGGAAAGAAAATTGGCCAGATACATTTAATGTTAAATATTCAGATTTTATGCCTTTGTTGCCGTCTGGATTGCGCGTTATGGTCTATGGAGCAGGTGATTATGATAGACAAAATGTATCTCGTAATGGGGGCGTTGTTTATTTGTCGGATGGAGAAAAATCATTTATTATTTGTAATAATAATACCGAATTCCTTGTTTTTTCTGATGAAAATAGTAGGACTGACGCAACGGTTACTACTAGTCTGGTTAGACGAAATACATATAAAGGAGTTTCTTTTGCACCACTGATAGATATCAATACGCGGAAGGCACCAGATGTATTATATGTAAGTAATGTGGCGTCTTATATGCCAATTAGTTCTGTTATTCCTCCTAAGTTGACCGTTTTGTTGAAACCTGTTGTGTATTCTTATTATCTAAGATTAGAATTTGACTATGGAATTGAACATGTGGTAATGGCTCGTGGAGCTATGGCTGGTATGTCTGGATCGGTTAATTTGCATACATGTGAACCTGGAGACGATTTATCTACTGTGATGTTTGATGCAAAGGTACGTTCTTTTGGTGTGGATGCTCATGTTTGTTCTTTTGGAATACCTTCTGATTTTACCGTTTTAGACAAGCAGTTTGAGGATGGAAAATATTCTTGTGGTTTGAATATTGAGGTTGCGTTGACAAATGGATATGTGAAGGCTTTTGAATTTGATATAACAGATCAAATTAAGTCGCAGCCTCGAGGCGGTGTGATTGTACTAAAAGGCTTGAGAGTAGAAGATGAAGAGGCTGAACTTGAGGGGTCTTTTGATGTTGATGTTGATGATTGGGGGGAAGATGAGGTGGTTGATTTACCTATGTGATATATAAAAATTAAGAAATATTATTAATTATTTAAATTGTGTATATTATGAAAAAGTTTTTTCTTTTTTCCTTAGTTTTGGCTATTTTTGCTAGTTGTAGTCAAAATGAAGTAGTTGAACAACCATTGTCTGACTACATTTATTTTTCGAATGCATTTGTTGATAACTCAACACGTGCAGATAATACTATTACGAAAGATAATATTAATAGTTTTACAGTTTGGGGTCACCACGATGCTGTAGAAGTTTTTCGTAAAGTCAACTTTAATAAAGTTGGTGGAGCTTGGCAAATTGAGGATCCAAGTAAAGGTAAAGAATGGGAGCTTGGTACATATTATTTCCACGCTTTCGCACCTGCGGGAGTTCTAGGAGAAAGTTCTATACCTGTTTATCCAGAAACAACAACTACAACTGGTATTAAGGAAGTGCCTTTCAATAATACTGGTGATGTAGATTTCTGCTATGCATATGCAACAAGACAGCAAGGAGATCCTCTTAATGGTGATGAAACAATTAATACAGCAGCTGTTGGATTGACATTTAATCACCTTCTTTCGAGAGCTAAATTTACAGTAAAAAATACTTCAAGTAAGATTGTTAAAGTTTCTAATATTACTATTTCTTCTCCACAATCAGGTTCTATTGATCTTACAAATTCAGACCAAAAGTCTGCATGGCAATGGAAAAATCAAGCAAACACAATAGCTTTTAGTTTAGGTGAAACATCTGATATTGCGGCATCTAATATTGGAACAGCTAATAATATTTTGTTCTTAATTCCTAATCCATCAACAGAAATTACAATTAAATTCTCTATTGTAGTACCAGGTGCTCCTTCAGTAGAGAAGGTAATTAAAATGGATCACGAGTTTAAGTTGGGATATTCATATAATTTTATTGCAACTATTGCAGATTCTGATATTGATCAATCAACTAAGCTTATTGAATTTACAGTTGATGGAGTTGTAGATTGGGCTGGAGAGTCACTTGGCGGTTATACAGATGTTACTGTTCAAAATAAGTGATTTGTATTATTTTGGTGATATAAAAAAGACTGCACTAATTTTGGTGCAGTCTTTTTTTGTTTTTAGGTGGGTGTATAATAATTTATTTTATTGGTTTTAGTCCGCGTTCGGCGGCGATTTTGATTAGGAGTTCTTTGGCGGCATCGTGTTCGTTTGGTATTTCTCCATCGAGGATTGCATCTTTGATTATTGATTTTAGTTCACCTATTATATTAGATGGCTCGATGCCAAAGATTTGCATGATTTCGATTCCATCGACTGGCGGTTGGAAATTGCGGATGCGGTCGCGTTCTTCGAGTTCTTTAAGTTTTATTCTTACAAGGTTGAAATTGTCAGAGAAGCGTTTTACTTTTTCACGATTGGCACTTGTGATGTCGCACTCACAGAGGAGCATAAGCGAGTCGATATCGTCGCCAGCATCGAAAAGTAGGCGGCGCACAGCAGAGTCGGTTACTACATCTTCGCTCAAAACGATTGGGCGCATGTGGAGATCGACCATTTTTTGTACGAACTTCATCGGTTCGCCGAGCGGAAGTTTAAGGCGTTTGAAGATGCCTGGTATCATGCGTTGCCCAAGATAGTTGTGGTTGCGGAATGTCCAACCATGCTCATCATCCCATTGTTTGCTGGCAGGTTTGCCAATGTCGTGGAGCAATGCCCCCCAGCGGAGCCAGAGGTCGTCGCTACGTTCGGCTACAGAATCTAACACCTTCAATGTATGCAAAAACACATCTTTATGCGCTCTCTCACCACGTTTTTCCACTCCTTTCAGTCTGTCTAATTCAGGGAATATCTTAGCCAACAACCCCGATTGTTCCAATAGCATCAACCCAATTGACGGCTTAGGCGAGCGCATTATTTTGTTGAATTCATCAATTATACGTTCTTTGGTGATTATTTCGATGCGGTCGCAGTTTCTACTAATAGCCTCAAATGTTTCTGGATAGATAGTGAATTGTAGTTGCGATGCAAATCTCACCGCACGCATCATTCTCAGTGGGTCGTCGCTGAATGTGATGTCGGGGTCAAGAGGAGTACGGAGTATTTTTGCCTCCATATCAGCCAATCCACCAAATGGGTCAACTAATTCGCCGAATCTATCTTTATTGAGGCATAGAGCCAAAGCATTTACTGTGAAGTCACGGCGGTTTTGGTCGTCTTGTAGTGTGCCTGCAGTTACGATTGGGTTGCGGCTATCGCGATTGTAACTCTCGCTACGTGCGCCAACAAACTCTACTTCAATGTTTTTCTTTTTGACTTGAGCTGTACCGTAGGTTTTGAATACCGATAAGAAAGCACCTTTGCCAAGTTTGCGTGCAAACGCACCAGCCATCTCTATGCCACTACCAACTACCACAACATCAATGTCTTTCGAAGGACGTTGCAATAGTATATCACGCACGTAACCGCCAATGATGTAGGCTTCGAGGCCTAATTCGTCGGCGGTTTCGCTCAAAAGGGTGAATACTTTATCTTGTAGATGCTCTTTTAGGTTCATAATTTTCTGTTACTTTTGTGACCAAAAGTAACCAAAAGTCTTGTGCTGTGCTTAAAAATGCTAAAGAATAGCAATAAATCCTACAGCGATTGAAACTCGGGCAGAGTGTCTGCTATTCACAGTTATGGCGCTTGCCCATTGGTTTTTATTCTTCGTTTTTGGCCTGTATAACCTCGCCAGAAATCGCTGCTTAACGGATTTATTACTATCCTTTTTGTCGCGTTTTTAAGGCAAGGCACGGTTGCTATTCAGATTTATTATTTTGGATTGGTTGATGTTTTTATTTTAATTCCAATCTTACTACATTTTCGACGTGGTGGGTGTGGGGGAACATGTCGACTGGTTGTACGGCTGTGACTTTGTATTTTACATCAAGGAGTTGCAAATCGCGTGCCTGTGTGGCTGGGTTGCAGCTGACATAGACAATGCGACGTGGTGCGGCATTGAGGATGACGTTGATGACATCTTCGTGCATACCGGCGCGAGGTGGATCGGTGATGATGACGTCAGGGCGACCGTACTCTTCGATGAATTTGTCGGTAAGGATATCTTTCATGTCGCCTGCAAAGAAGAGGGTGTTGTCGATGCCGTTGAGGGCTGAGTTGACTTTGGCGTCTTCGATAGCTTCGGGTACATACTCGATGCCAATGACTTGGCGCGCTTTGCGACTGACGAAATTGGCAATAGTGCCAGTACCTGTGTAGAGGTCATATACCAATTCGTCGCCTGTGAGTTCGGCAAAATTGCGTGCCACTTTATAGAGTTCGTAAGCTTGTTCGGAGTTGGTTTGATAGAACGATTTAGGTCCGATTTTGAAACGGAGACCCTCCATCTCTTCGTAGATAGCCTCGGCACCTTTGAAGCAGTGGATTTCTTGGTCGGTGATAGTGTCGTTGCACTTGCTATTGATTACGTATAGGAGCGAAGTGATTTGAGAGAATCGGTCAGCCAAGTGTTGAAGTAGGGCAACGCGAGCAGGTTCGTCTTCGTAGAAGAAGACAACTACCACCATGAGTTCGCCAGTAGAAGTGGTGCGAATCATGAGTGTGCGAAGGAAGCCTTCTTGATTGCGTAGGTCGAAGAAAGTGAGACGATTGGCTTGTGCGTAGGCACGGATTTCGTTGCGGATTTGGTTAGAAATATCGTCTTGGAGCCAGCATTTGTTGATGTCGAGCACTTTGTCGAACATGCCAGGGATGTGGAAGCCGACGCCGTTGAGCTCTTCAGGACGATGTTCTTTTTGCATATCCTCCATAGTGAGCCACTTGCGATTAGAGAAAGTGTACTCGAGTTTGTTGCTTTAGAAGTATGTTTTTTCGGAACCGAGGATAGGTGTAACCTCAGGCAACTCGATGTGTCCGAGACGAGTGAGGTTGTCGACTACTTGTTTTTGTTTGTAGCGAATTTGCTCGTCGTAAGGGAGAATTTGCCATTTGCAACCACCACAAGTGCCGTAGTGTTCGCATACGGCTTCGCAGCGTTTTTCGCTGTAAGAGTGGAACTTGATGATGCGACCTTCCATATAGTTTTTCTTCTTTTTAAAGATTTGGAGGTCGACCACATCGCCAGGTACGGCATATTGAGTGAAGATGACCATATCGTCGACTTTAGCAATAGCTTTGCCTTCGGCAGCGACGTCGGTGATAGTAACTTCGTAGTAGATAGGGAGTTGTTTTTGTTTACGAGCCATATTTAGTTTGGTTTTTGTGCGTATTATTTAATTTGCAAAGATACGAAAAAAAGATGGAAAATTACAGTGTGGAGGTTAATTTATTTTGTTTGTTTTTATTTCGGGCGCTCGAGCCGAGCGTCCCTACATTTGTGGTGTTTGTTTTTATTGTTGTAGGGACACTCGGTTCGAGTGTCCGAATTATTTTGTTTATTGTTGTTGTTTCGGACGCTTGGGCTGAGCGTCCCTACGGATGGGGTAATATGGTAAAGGAGCAGGGAACGGGGAGTAGGGTGGATGTGTTATTCAGTTATGTTATTTTACAGTTCAGTAGGAATGTTGTCGTGTAAGGTGTGTAGAGTGGTATTTTTTTGTAATTTTGTAGGTCTTTTCGTTTTGTTAAAAACGAAGGGTTAATTGATTGAAAAAGAAATTTATAACTAAAAATATTTATATGAAAAAAAGATTTTTACTTATTGTTACTTTGTTATTTTTGGCAATTTATTGTCAAATTTCGATGTTGCAAGCTCAACAATTGCCTAATTCGAGTTTTGAGGATTTTGAAGTAGATGCATTGAATCATGATGTTGGAGTTCGTCCTGTAGGGTGGAATGCTTCGAATATGTATAAATCTGTTGGCGTTACTGTAACTAAACAGTTGATTTATGAAGATTTAGATGGTCGAACCGGTAAATGTGTTAAGGCTGTTAATGATGAGGTTGGAGCAATGGGTATTACTGAAACAAGTCCAGCATGGGTTACATTTGGTAAGCCATGGAGTTATGTGCCTAGTATTACTGAAATTAATAAGGCTACCGCAGGTACAGATGGAGGTATTGAGTTTACATATCGTCCGGATACTGTGTCGGTGTGGATTAAACGTACGTCAAGTGGTAATGAGAATGCACATATCGTGTTCTATTCATGGAAAGGAACTTCAACCGGTACAAGTTATAAAGGTAAAGGAGGAGATTGTACATCAACAACTCACTATGATGAGGAGTCGGATATTCGTCAGTTAGTAGATGGGAATGAGTGTGTTACTTCAGTGCAGGCTACACAAGTGGCAGAGGCTATGTGGCGTAGTAAAGAGAGGTTTGCAGAGTGGACTGAGATAAAAGTGCCAGTTACATACCTTTCGAATGAGAAGCCAGAGAAATGTAATATGATAATTTCGGCAGCGAACTATCCAAATAAGCGTGCGAATACAGTAGAGCTTGGTGCGACTATTTGGGCTGACGATGTTCGCTTGATTTATAGTTCGAAAGTGCATGAGGTGTTGTTGAATGGTCGTAAGATGACAGGTTTCAATCAAAATGTGTATGAAATGGAGTATGGTTTGGGTAAGGATGTAACAGAGGTGCCAGAAATAACATTGAAACGTAGTGGTCGTTTGTTGGATGCATCGGAATATAGTATTGAATATGGTGCAATAGAAGAGGTGACAACAATCACAGTTAGAGCGGAAGATGGTTCGTCGACAACTACTTATAAGATTAAATTTGTAGGAGAGAAGTTGATGAACAACTCTCGTCCAACAGATATTAAAGTGAATGGAGCATCGCTTGCAGGATTTAATCCTTATGTGTTTGCGTACAATGTAGAATTGCCTTTTGGAACAAACGAAGTGCCAGTGGTTGAGGTGGAAAAAGCAGAAGAAGATCAGACTGTTGTTATCACACAAGCAACATCGACTACTGGTTCGGCAACAGTAGTAGTGACAGCTCCTGATGGTGTGACAAAATCGACATATACAATCAATTTCTCGGTTGCAATGTTGAAAGACAATACATTGACAGATATTCGTATCAATGGCGAAACCATCAAAGGATTTGCGCCATCGACAAATAACTATGTAGTAGAGTTGCCATTGGGAACAACAGAGGCTCCGGCGGTGGAATATACAACAGCATATCCAGAGCACCATGACATAGTTGTAGAAGTTAAAGGTATTGAAGGTGGAGTGGTGATAAAAGTAACACCAAAGGGTACAACAAATACTCGTACTTATAAGATTACATATAAAATCACCGAGTCATCGTATTCGCGTCTTGCAATGATTTATATTGACGGTGAGGAGTTGACAGGTTTCGATGTAGATAAAACATCTTATACTGTTAATTTGCCATTAGGAACAACATCGGCACCAAAAATCACATGGAAGCAAGGAGATAACTACCAAGTTGTAACATTTGTAGAAGGAGGATTGGAAGGAACATCGCAAATAACAGTGAAATCGCAATCGGGAACATCTACAACTATCTATCGTATAATATTCTATGCGCAAAAGTCGTCGGTATCGACACTTGCAGATATTAAATTGAATGGAGTTTCGATAGAAGGATTTGCATCGGATGTGAAAGATTATGTGGTTAATTTGCCATTGGGAACAACAGCAGTGCCAACTGTGACATATACAAAAGGCGATGAGTATCAAACAGTGACAGTGAATAATGCTGCAAACTTGGGTGGTACTACACGTATTACAGTAACAGCACAAGACGGTTCGTACTCGGTGTACACAATTAAATATAGTGTACAGCAATCGTCGGTATCGACATTGAATGGTATTCAATTGGATGGAGTGTCGGTAGAAGGATTCGAGTCAGATAAATTTGAATACACAATAGTGTTGCCACGTGGAACAACAAAATTGCCAGTTATCACATGGACAGTAGCAGATGAATTCCAAACAGTGCGTTTGACAGAAGGCGGTGTGAATGGAGAATCGCGTATCACTGTTACTGCTCAATCAGGAGCAAGAAATACATACGTACTTAAATTCAGCGTTGAAACAAATAGCAATGTGAATTTGAATGCAATAAAAGTGGGAGGTGTGGCAATAGAAGGATTCCGTGCAGATTCGCTTGACTATAGTTATTTGTTGCCAAGCGGAACAATTGTGTTGCCAGAGATAGAAGTAGAGAAAGCCGATGCGGCACAAGTGGTTGTAATACAGAAAGGTGGTGTGAACGGTGTGACATTGGTAAAAGTTAGTGCAGAAGATGGTACATTGCGCACATATACAATCACATTCTCGGTAGAAAAATCGGCAAATGCATTCTTGAAAATGATATATGTTGACGGAGTGGCATTGGCAGGTTTTGAGGCAGAGAAATTGGAATATACATACGAAATAGCAGAAGATGCGACAAAATGTCCAACTTTCACAGTAGATAAGAGTGCTGGTCAAGTGGTTTCGGTCGTAACACCACAAATTGTTGGCGTTGTGAAAATCACAGTGAAACCAGAGTCGGGCGCAGCGAACGTGTATACAGTGCGTGTACACTATCCTGAATCGGATGTAGTTGCTTTGAAAGACTTGAAAGTGGCAGGTGCAACGATAGAAGGATTCGATGCAGAGGTGTTGGAATATACATATAAATTGCCAATGGGAACAACAGAAGTGCCAACGGTAGAGTATGAAGAGATGGATGCAGAACAGGTGGTATATGTAGAGAAAGACGGTGTGAATGGAGATACTCGCGTGTATGTGCGTGCAGAAAATGGTGCAGAGAGAGTGTATGTTATACATTTTATGATAGAAAAATCGTCGGTAGCAACATTGACAAGTATTCAATTTGGTGGAGATACTATTGCGGATTTTGATGCAAATAAATTTGAATATACATTGGAATTGCCAATAGGAGCAACACAGTTGCCAAGTGTGACATATACAAAAGTAAATGACGAGCAACAAGTGATGATGTCGCTTCCAGCACTTGAAGGAGTGGCAACTATTGAGGTGATAGCGGCAGACGGCAAAGCAAAACAAACATATGTGTTGAACATAGTTAAAGCACAATCGGCGAATGTAGAATTGTCGCAAATAGCAGTGAATGGACGCCAAATAGAGTGGAGCAGATTTGATGGAGATTCGGTGATGATTTCGTCGTTGGAAATCGACACAGAGGTGCCAGTAGTGACATATATCGTAGGTGATGAATATCAAACTGTGGCACTTGCAGATGCAGGATGGAAAGGAACAGACATCTTGGTAGTATCGCAAGACAGAAAATCGCAACGCCTCTATAAAGTGCGATATAATATGGTGTTGTCGAGCGATGCAAGATTGGAAGATTTGCAATTGTATAGCAATGATGGTAGTTATGCGTTTGAAACAATTGTAGGATTCGCAGCCGACAAGAAAGAGTATGTAGTAGAATTGCCATGGCGTACACGCATTGTGCCACAAATCTATGCAAAACCAGCAGATGCAGCGGCGCAAGTGACAGTGACTTATGGCTCAGTGAATGACACAACAGTTGTAAGTGTTCTTTCGCCAGATTCGACAGTTACAGAAGAGTATAAAATAGTGTTTGTTGTTGAGAAGTCAAATATAGCAACATTGAGCAATGTAGAGTTGTCGAACGAAGATATAACCTTCTCGTTTGATGAGAATGTATTTGATTATCAAATTAATTTGCCATATCAAGTGAATACAGTGCCAACATTGGAGTGGACAAACGGTAATCATGGCGATTTGGTAGAGCAAATGGTGATATATAAACACGGCAACTTGTTGACTCCATCGACATTGACAGTAGTGGCAGAGGATGGCACAACAAATGTTTATACATTCACATTTAAGAAGACAGTGTCGGATAAAGCAAATGTATTGCAAGCTGTAACGATAGGCTCGGAAACAATTACAATTGTAGAAGGGCAATATGAATATGACGTAGTGTTGCCTCGTGGCACAGTGGAAGTGCCTACAATCTCATATATTAAAAACTATGAGGAACAAGCTGTGTTCGTATCAGCTAATTCGCCAAATGGAAAAGCTGAAGTAGTGGTTTATTCGCAAGATGCAAGCGATAGAAAGCAATATACATTCAATCTTTCAGTTGATAATAGTTTGCTTATTGCAGCGAGCGATATTGCTGTGAATGGTGTAACAATCGAAGGATTTAATCCAGTAAAAACTACTTATATATACCGAGTTATTGATGGACAAAAACCAACAGTGACATATAGTGCAGCAGATGGTACAATTAGTGAGGTAGTTCAAGATAATGTCAATGGATACAAATTCAGATTAGAAAACACATCGGCAGATATTACGTATTCTGTATATTTCTATTATCCAGAAGATGCTATTCCAAATGCTAATTTTGACAATTGGGGTACAGCAGTTTATAATAGCGGAGCGAAACCAACAAGTTGGGAAGTGCCAGCAGATAAAGCAGACAGTAAAAAGGCTGGTACAGGTACATTTAAAACTGGTAAAGAGGTAGTAAATGAATCAGGAACTGCTAAATTGGTAATTACTAGTTCGGGTGGAACTTCTGGTATTGGGGGGTCGTTAGCTACAACAATAGCATTAACAGGATTGAATGTAACTCTTGCAGACAAAGGAAATTCAACTGTTACAGTTTCGTCTGAAGCTGGTATAATATATCGTAATACACCAGATGTATTTTATTTTGATTCTAAACGTATTTCATCCTCTAATGTAGATATTTGGTATGCATTGGTGAATTTAGGTGATGGTTCGACAATGAAAACTAACAAGTTCACACAATCGTTTAAATCGTATGATGGAGATTTGACTACACAAAGTATGCCAATTGCATATACTGCTGGTGTTGAAGTTAGTAAATTGAATATCGCATTTAATGCTGCTGGTATGGAAAATTGTGGATATGCAGGTCTGCTTGGAATGGGAGGTACGACTAAATCTGGGGAATTGTTGATTGATAATCTCCGTTTTGGATATAACAATTTGCTTGCTGATATTAAAGTGAATGGTGTGTCTTTGGAAGGTTTTTCTGCTAATGACTTTGAATATAACAATGTATTTTTGGATGCAGAAGCGAATAGTCCAGTTATTGAAGTTGAGGGTCAAGTGGTGGACCAAGAGCATACTATTGTGTTGACAGAAGAAGATGCTCAACGCAAACGCACAGCGACTATTACATCGAAAGGTGAGGATGGACAAGAGGTAACTTATACAGTTAATTTTATCCGTAGCGAGTCGTATAACAATGCGTTGGCAGGTTTGTATATGGGCGGAGTATTGCTCGAAGGCTTTAATCCTGACACATTGAACTATACATACGTAATTCCAAATCTTGAACGCCAATTGCCATCAGTTATGGCATTAGGTTCTTCTTATTATCAAACTATTGAATATGGAGTGTTGAGTTCAAATACACTTTCTGTAGTAGTTACAGCCGAAAGTGGCGACAAACGTACATATACAATTGAGTTTGTAGAAGAGATGAACGATGTGACAACATTGAAATCTATTAGCGGTTTGGATGGATTTGATGCAGGTGTACGTGAATATAACGTTCAACTTGGTGCAAATGATGCACTTCCTGTTTATACATTCGAAAGAGAATCGGAAGGTCAAATAGTTACTTATACTGTAG
>JAZOMI010000124.1:0-2837 GCA_045653825.1 Candidatus Aphodosoma sp.
GTGTTGTCGAATTTAGGAAGCACGAGGTTGCAGATGATACATTCGTCCATCAATTGTCCGAGAATAGCACGGATTTGTTTTTTGAGAGTTCTACGGTTAGCCATAATTTTTATAATTTGAAATGTGAAATTTGAAATGTGAAATTTGAAACGAAGGTCTTTGTGTCTTTGGCGATAAAAATTTGCCATGCAACATTAATTAACTTTCAAATTTCAACTTTCAACTTTCAACTTGTTAATTATTCTTCTGAGAAGTGAACAAGCACTTTGCGATATGTGTTGAATATCTTTGATTTAGTTACGAAACCAATGTATTTGTTTTCTTCATCAACTACAGGGAGATTCCATGCGCCAGTGGTTTCGAATGTGTCCATCACTTTGTCCATCGGCATATTGACCACGATGCGTGCTGGTGGCATATTCATGAGTTCTTGCACTTTGTAGCGGTCGTAGAGCTCGGGACGGAACATGATGTTGCGCACCTCGTCGAGCGAAACTACACCTACAAATCTCTGAGTTTTAGGATTTACAACAGGGAATAGGTTGCGATTTGACTTAGAGATAACTTTCACCAATTGTCCGAGTGTAGTATCTGGTGTAACGATAGAGAGGTCGGTCTCAATCACATTGTCCATCTTCATGAGTGTGAGTACTGCACGGTCTTTGTGGTGAGTGAGCAATTCGCCTTTCTGCGCAAGACGCATTGCGTAGAGCGAGTGGCGCTCGAACACGATGATGGTGAGGTAGGCGATGACGGAAGTGATCATGAGAGTCATGAATAGGTCGTAACCACCTGTGAGTTCGGCAATGAGGAATGTGCCTGTGAGCGGTGCGTGCATCACGCCCGACATAAGACCAGCCATACCTGCAAAGGCAAAATTTTGGTGAGGCACAGGAAGTCCTACGATATTCAATCCTTCGGCAACAACGAAACCTGTGATACATCCAACAAAGAGCGATGGAGCGAAGATACCACCCGTACCGCCAGCACCATTAGTGGCTGCTGAAGCAAATATCTTGAAGAATACAATCAACGATAGATAGAGCACTATAGCCCAAGCATCGAAGCGATATTCGTAGAGAAGCGACTGATTGAATAGATTGTAGCATTCGCCTGTGAGTAGGGCATTGATGGTGTCGTAGCCCTCGCCATAGAGTGGTGGAAATAGGAAAATGAGAACACCAAGCATCAATCCACCTACCAAGATTTTTTTGTATGGCACTTTGAGGCGACGGAAGATGCCTTCGAGCCAATTCATACCACGAGTGAAGTAGAGCGAGATAAGTCCACACACCACGCCGAGCAAAATGAGATAAGGCACGCGGTCGAGGGTGAATGGTGCGTAGTTGTCGAAATGGAACATAACCTCGTTGCCCATAAAGAGATAAGAGAATGCCGTAGCTGTGACCGAAGCAATAAGCAGAGGCACAATAGAGGTCATTGTGAGGTCCATGAGCAACACCTCCATGACGAAAGTAACACCTGCAATAGGAGCCTTGAAAATGCCTCCCACAGCACCTGCAGCACCACAACCCACAAGGAGCATGAGTGTGCGTTGGTCCATTTTGAAAAACTGACCGAGGTTAGAGCCTATAGCAGAACCAGTGAGCACAATAGGGGCTTCGGCTCCGACCGAACCACCAAAACCGATGGTGATACTCGATGCAACTATCGACGACCAACAGTTGTGGAGTTTTATGATAGCTTTGTGTTGTGAAATGGCGTAGAGGATTTTGGTTACACCATGCGAGATGTCGTCTTTCACGACATATTTGACGAAAAGCGACGCGATGACGATACCAACAGCAGGGAATGCAAGATACCAATAGTTGAGAGAGTCGTTAGCCATCAATGACTTAACGATGTCTTGCACAAAATGGATAGAACTTTTGAGTAGGAAAGCTGCGAGTGCACAACCAAGACCTGTGACGAAGGCAAGTATAAGCACAAAACGCTTCTCTTTGATATGCTTCTCGCGTAGTTCTAATATTTTTTGATATATATTATCGAGATTAGGAATAGTCATTTTTTATAGATAATGTAATTAACACACAAAGGTAGCATTTTTTTTGTAAAGTAACAAATTATTTTGCTATTTTTTTTATCCTAATCTGTACCAAAAAATTATTATTTTTTCGGGGTATTGTCGTTCTTTTTTGGATTTTTGGGAAACCAGCCTCGTTTAACTCGTTTTTCTTGTTCGAATAGTTCGAGTATCGACCAAAAACATGAGAATGATATTACTCCGAAAACGACAGAGAGATAGATGTTTTCGACAAGCAGAGAGGCTATTAGCATAATTATTCCTGTGCATGCAAACGCCCACCAACAGCGTGTGCCAAAATAGTATTCGCCTTTGATGACCAATGGGTGAAATAGTCCGATACAGATGAAAGAGACTAAACCTAGTATTATTCCTGAAAAATTCATAGTAAATATAATTAGTGGCAAAACATGAAACCTATGTATAGACGAGGACCTGTTGGTAAGAGTAGTGATTTTTGGGCAAAGGCCATCATCCAATCTAGACGGAATGTGAAATGGATGCGTTGGGTCAAACACACATCAATGCCAGCATAAGGACCGATGTAGAAAAAACTCTGTTTGTTGAGAATGGCGTAACTCTCAGGAGCCCAATCATCTTGATTGCCATCAACTACCATCAGCGAGTGCATAGCTCCACCACCAATAGAGCCACCAACGTAGGGCCATACTTTATTGCCACGCCAACAAGCGTCGGCCAATAGGCCTCCCCATCCTGTACGGATATAACTGCCTGGTTGCAAGGTGTTGTGCTTATTGGTGAAGTTGCTATTCATCGTAGATACAAAACCTTC
>JAZOMI010000125.1:0-7210 GCA_045653825.1 Candidatus Aphodosoma sp.
AATCAAAGATTATCAAACACTTGTAGAACGCAATGTAACAACAGGCGAAGAGTCAAAACTTGCATTCCCAACTACATCAAACGTATTGCAATACTTCACCGAAGATGGCACAAAAGTGTCAGTTCGTCCTTCAGGTACAGAACCAAAAATCAAGTTCTATATCGAAGTGCGTGGCACAATGACTTCACGTGCTGATTTTGATCGCTGTGAAGCAGAAGCTACAGCTAAGGTTGATGCAGTACGCGCTTCACTTGGAGTATGATTTTGTTGATAAATAGATAAAATGTTATTTAATATAATAATATAGAGGTGGTGAATTTATGTTTCACCACCATCTTTATTTTGTGTTGTTGCTATTGTAAAAATAAAAGTTATGGCTCAAACATATCAAGAAATAAATGCGTATCGTGAGAAAAACGAACGTTTCTTTGACGAAAATATCAATGCTCCAGATGTGGAGGTGTTGCCTTCGGGCGTGCAGTACAAGGTGATTACTCGCACCAATGGTCCTCGCCCTACGGGTAAGAGCAAAGTAACGGTGCACTATTGTGGTAAGTTGTTGAATGGAAAAGAGTTTGACAACTCGTTCAAACGCAAGAAACCTGAGGTGTTTCGTGTGAGTGAGTTGATAAAGGGTTTTCAAGATGCATTGAAAGCTATGAGTGTAGGTTCGCGTTGGGTGGTGTGGATACCATACAAATTGGGCTATGGCTCACGCGATTGTGGCAAAGATATTCCAGCCTATTCAACTCTCGTGTTTGAGATTGAGTTGATAAATGTGAAAAATTAGTTTATAGGCAATAAATCATAAAAAACTTCGTTCTGTAAATAGGCAGGACGAAGTTTTTTGCTTTTATAGATTTGATTTTAATAACTTAAATGTGAGGTATATTATGAGAAATATTAGATTGTATGTCGTTTCGATTTTCATTGGTTTATGTTTTAATACATTGGCAAATGATACTCTTAATTATTTTTGCAATGTGGTCAAGAATGCTATGCCTATGATAAATCAAGAGCGAGCAAGATTTGGGTTGAAGCCTTTAGAGTTTAAGTATATTATTGATAAAGACAAAATATTATTATCATATTTAAGAGGTTGGGGTTCAACTGCGTATGATAATACAAGCGAATATGTGTTTGAGGTAGTAAAGGATATGTTGAATGATGAGCTTTTTAAGTATGCCTTTGTTTGTTATCATGATGGTTCATATTATTTTTATATGATTGATGATTTTATTTATAAAGATGAATTTTATCAGTATGTTTCTTCGTGGTATGACAAAATATTTGAGAAGCTTGATTATTCAGAGACTTTTGAAGCGGAGGTGTTGCGATTAGTGAATGTTGAACGCTCAAAAAGGGGACTTCATCCATTGAAGTTGCATAAAGATTTGCAAGTTACGGCACGAATAAAGGCAGGGGAAATGGTGGAATATGAATATTATGGGCATGGCACATTTCCTGGATTGCCAGATGAAGTGATAAAACGCTATTATAATATAGGCGAGAATATTGCAATGGGGCAAACCTCACCCGAGGAGGTAGTAAGAGATTGGATGAATAGTCCTAGTCATAGGGCTAATATTTTAGAGCCTCGTTATGTGTATATCGGTGTGGGATATTGCAATAACCATTGGGTACAACAATTTGGTTATGAGGTTTTTGTATATTGATAGATGTTAGGTTTATTAAGCCTTTTGGCACACGATTATAACTTTTGAATCATCGTATAGGGTGGTGGCGAAGATGTAGGTTTCGCCACCATCTTTTATTTTGTATTGGGTGCGGAGTTCGCTGACCGAGAGGGGGAAGTTGCGGGTTGTGATGTTGGCTTTTGAGAGCGATTTGAATAGGGCTTTTGCACTTTTTTTGTCGAATGGGATTACATCTTTGACTTGGAATTGGCGACCAGGGAAGTCGTTGTTTAGCGTGTCGGAGGTGTAGAGATGAGAGTGTTGGTGTAGTTTTTCTACACCGTATTGTTGCGCTATTGTTTTGTAGAGTCCGCTTTTGAGGTGGGCTGCGAATGGTTCGTAGATGTATGTGCCTACGTTGCGGGCGTGGGTGAGGGTGAGGGCGGATTCTTCTGAGAGAGTGCCAGTGAGGAGTGAGGAGTTAGGAGTTAGGAGTGAGGAGTTTTGACCTTTTACGCCTACGGCTCGTCCCTCTAAAATAGGGGGACAATATTGCGCATCTATCGTTTTTGTATTTTGTTGACTACTTAGGTTGATGGCGTGGATTGTGGGTTCGGTGGTGTGTTGTTGGTTGATGAAAAGGAGGAGTTCTTTGCATTCGTTGTTGACAGATATGACGTAGAGGTGCTGGATGTGGGGGAGTTCGTTGATGGCTCGGGTAATGTCGAGCATAGGGGAGAGTTTGACTACGATTTTGTTGGTCAGTTCAAACATTTGTGGTAATAGTTCTACGATGTTAGGTTGGCAGTCGGCGATGGATACGAGTTTTTGACCGTGGTCGCCACGGCGAGCGGGATCGAGATAGATTAGAGTTGAAAGTTGAAAGTTGAAAGTTGAAAGTTGAGAATTGGCATTTTTTAAGTTTTCTGTGATAAAATTATCTATACTCTGTAATTTGTGCTCTGTAATCTGATTGAGAAAGTTTTCTGCTGTGGCGTTGTGGACTGATATATTGGGATTTAGGTATGCGAAGTTGTGTTGCGCTATGGTGCAAAGTTCTGACGATTGTTCGACATAGTGGGAGTGTGATGCGTATTGCGCAATGAAGTAGCAGTCGATACCCATACCGCCTGTGAGGTCGATGTGTTGGTAGGCGTCGGAGCCCATGAATTGGCGTATTAGTTCGGCTTTGTAGATGGCAGTGAGTTCGCTTGATGATTGTTCGAGCGATAGTTGGCGAGGGAAGATGAGTTCGTCGCAAGCAGCCCATGAGGGTACTTTTTTTGTGAGTGTTTGGTAGGCAGATATTTGGATGAGGGCATATTGTAGGTCGACACCTTCGGGTGCTTTGGTGAGTGCGAGGCGGTAGATGTCGTCGTTGCGGTGTTGTTGTATGTATTCTTGTGTGGTCATTTTAGTTGTTTTTTTGACATGAAGACATGAGAACATGAATTTTTTGAATATTTATTTTTTTTGAACGTAAATGATCATTAATTATTTATTAAAACTTTTTTATTTGTGATTAATTTGCGATAATTTACGTTTATAAAAATTTATGTTCATCTGTCTTTTAAAGTTTAATATATAAAAGGTATTAATCGCCAGCGGACTTGGGTGCAGTATTCGGTGTAGCCGGGGAGTTGGGTTTTGAGGAGTTGTTCTTCGTCGTTGATGCGGAGTGCGATGATGGGTAGATAGAGGAGGAATATGGCAAAAGAGAGGATCGAACCGAGTATGAGTGGAATAGAGAGGTACATTAGTATGGTTGCCATGTACATTGGGTGGCGCACGATGGAGTAGAGTCCTGTTGTGACGACGGTTTGGTTGTGTTGGATTTCGATGGTGCGAGAGAGCCAAGTGTTTTCGCGCATAACTTCTGCGTATAGGGCGTAGCCGATAGTGAATATGGTGGCGAAGATGTGGGGGATGTAGTTGGGGAGGGTGAGCCAACCGAAGCGGTGGTTGAGCCCTGCGATGATGAATCCGCCGATGAATATTAGTGCGGATAGGGCTACGACGCTTTTTTGCTTAGAGCGTTTCTCTTTGTTGTTGAGGCGTTTGGCGAGTAGTTCGGGCGATTTGATGTACATTATGATGCCCATGAGGAGCATTGGAATGAAGAGTATCGCCATGAGTAGCCACGCATTGCTCCAACAGAGTGTGCCTGCGGGGAGAAATATTAGTGTGCCCATGAGGATTATGCCCATGAGGTATTTTGTGATGGCTGATATTAGTAGTTTCATATTATATATATGGTGTTGAGTTGATAGTACAAAGGTAGTTATTTTTCTTTGAATCACAATAAAAAGAGTTTTAAAAAAGTGTGTTTATATTTAAATGAACTTTGCAACTTCGTAAGTTCGCAAGTTCGAAAATTATATGACTTATTGACGTCTTACTATTTTATTGGATATCGAGATAATATTTTTTAGATATTGTTTGGTGGGTAAATTTATTTTTGTAACTTTGCGGTGTAAATAAGCCCACGCGTAGGGGGTGCGATAGTTTGTCGTTGAGGGGTGGGGTGTTTACAAGACATATTTTATATATAAGGCGTCATATAACGCTTTGGCTTGGCTAATTGGAATCTGGTAAATTCTTTCTCTCCCAAGACAATGCAGCATATTGATGACCTCGGGATGTGTATATCCATGTGCATGCTACCTCGGTGGGTGGCGTGTGTTTGTACATATCAGCGTGGGCTTCAGTATTGCTTGTTCGGGAGTAAAGGCAATACCAGAGCCTCAATTAGCGGAACAGCAATAGTGCAGTCCCGCTTTTTTTGTATCTATATTTCTAATTTATAAAAAGTTGCGCCCGACACGAATTTAGGGATAATACGATGAAAAAAATTATTACTTTATTATGTGCAATATTTTGTGTACTAAGTATTTTTGCACAAGATATTATTATTACAAAAGATTCAAAACGTATTGAAGCAAAAGTTTTAGAAGTATCATCTACTGAAGTTAAATATAAAAAAATAACTAATATAGATGGTCCAACTTTTGTTGAATTAGTGGCTAATATATCTGCTATCGTGTATAGTAATGGAGAGGTAGAATCTTTTAACGTAGAAATGAAAAAAGAAGAAAAAATAGAAATAGAAGATTTATCTCTAGAAAATCGTTTACCAGAGATAGCCAAAGTAGGTCAAAATTTATTTATGACAAGCAATAATGAACAAATGACTTCTGCTGAATTTAAATCTTATTTAGAAAAAAATTGCTTGAGTGCATATAATGTTTGGGTTAATGGAGAAATACTAAGAAAAACAGGATGGGCTTGTTTGGGTATGGGCTTAAGTTTAGATTTTATGTCTATTATTATAGCTTATACAAGTGGTAATGTTGTAGCTAGTTATTATACAGGGCTAATTGGTGGGTTATTTGAAATTGCTTGTATTCCTACATTGATAGTCGGTTATCAAAGGAAGCAAAAGGCTGTTAATTATTATAATAGTCTATGTTCAAAGAAAAATCCAAATATAACGCTTAATTTTGGAGTTGCACCTAATCAAGTTGGTTGTATTTTAAGTTTTTAATAATGATGTATATTTTTACGCCACACAATTATTGCTGATTGTGTGGCTTTTTTTGTTTCCTTCTTCGAGGACTTTAAATATTGATTTTATATAGAATTTATGGGATTTAAGAAAAAATAGGTTGTTTTATATAGTTTTCTTGTGGAGTGATTGCAAAAAAATAAAAAAAATATGACATATTTTTGAGGTTTTAGGATTTAGTGGGTTTGAGGTTGAATATCAATAAAAAAGAGGTGTTAAATGTGATATTTTTTGAAAAAAAACATTGTAATTCGGATTTTTTGTGTAAATTTGCGGTCGAATAGTGTTTAATTCAATGCACAATTCATAATTTTAACCCCCTCGCCCTTTTGGGCACTCCCCCTAAGACAGGGGGAGAATATAAGAAAAGTCTAACAATATGAGTTTAAGAATTGTTGTACTTGCTAAGCAAGTGCCTGACACACGAAATGTGGGCAAGGATGCGATGAAAGCAGATGGTACGGTGAATCGTGCTGCATTGCCTGCAATTTACAATCCTGAAGATTTGAATGCGCTTGAACAAGCGTTGCGTTTGAAAGAGATACATCCGGGTTCTACTGTTCACGTATTGACAATGGGTCCGTCGCGTGCGGCTGAGGTGATTCGTGAGAGTATGTTCCGCGGTGCAGATGGTGGCTATTTGTTGAGTGGTCGCGAATTTGCAGGTTCTGACACTTTGGCTACATCATACGCTCTCTCTTGTGCTTTGCGCAAATTGGGTAAAATAGATGTAGTTATTTGTGGTCGTCAAGCTATTGACGGTGATACAGCGCAAGTTGGTCCTCAAGTGGCAGAAAAACTTAGTATTCCGCAAATCACATACGCCGAAGAAATTCTTGCAGTAGAAAATGGTGAAATCACAGTGAAACGTCGTCTTGAACGTGGTGTAGAGGTGGTTAAAGGTCGCCTTCCTATGTTGGTTACAGTTAATGGCTCTGCTGCTGCGTGCCGTCCTCGTCATGCTAAATTGACATTGAAATATAAATTGGCTAAGACTCAATCTGAGGTTCAAGAAGCTGGAACTGATTATACTGAAGTGTTCAATAATCGTCCATACCTCAAAATTGACGAATGGAGCGTGAACGATATCGAGCACGACCCTAAATGGTTAGGTATGAGCGGTTCGCCTACAAAGGTTAAACAAATCGAAAACGTGGTGTTCACAGCAAAAGAGAGCAAACGTCTCGAGCCAACTGATGCTGAAATCGATGGCTTGATGAAAGAACTTATTGCTAATCACACTATTGGATAAAATGAGTTGAAAATTGAAAGTTGAAGGTTGAAAGTTGCCATCCGGCATTAACTTTTATATTTCTACTTCAAGGCTTTCAAATTTATTCATGTCGCTCATGAATTTTGCTTTGCTCGCATAACTCAATTAAACATAAGTTTTGTTTTCGCTATCGCAAAATTTCAAATTTCACATTTCAAATTTCACATTAAAATAAGTATTATGCAAAACGTATTTGTATATCTCGAAATAGAAGATGGTCAAGTGGCTGAGGTGAGTCTTGAACTTTTGACTAAAGGTCGCACTTTGGCTAATGAATTGGGCTGTCAGTTAGAAGCAATTGCTATCGGATATGGTCTTGATACTGTGGGCGAACAGGTGTTCCCTTACGGAGTTGACCGTTTGACTATTGCCGAAGACCCACGATTGAAATATTACACAACATTGCCACATACAAGTATAGTGGTTAATCTTTTCAAAGAAGAACAACCTCAAATTGCCCTTATGGGTGCAACATCGGTTGGTCGCGACCTTGGTCCTCGCGTATCTTCTTCGTTGTTCAGCGGTTTGACTGCCGACTGTACTATGCTCGAAATTGGTGAGTTCGAAGATAAGAAAAACGACAAAAAATACGATAATCTTCTTTATCAAATTCGTCCTGCCTTCGGTGGTAACATCGTGGCTACTATCGTCAACCCAGAGTGCCGTCCACAAATGGCAACAGTGCGCGAGGGTGTGATGAAAAAACAAATCTTCGATGCTAACTATAAAGGCGAA
>JAZOMI010000126.1:0-1649 GCA_045653825.1 Candidatus Aphodosoma sp.
CTGTGTGTGAAAGATAAACACGGTCATTCCATTTGTTACCTGTCAATTTAACTTTGTCAGCATTGATGATGATTACATTGTCACCACAATCAACGTGAGGAGTGAAACTTGGTTTGTATTTACCACGAAGAAGTTTCGCAACTTTTGATGCCATACGACCCAATACGAGGTCTGTTGCATCGATAAGGATCCACTCTTTTTGTGCAGTAGCTTTGTTTACTGAGAGTGTTTTAAAGCTTAAAGTATCCACAATTAATAAGTTTTTTGTTGTTAATTAAAAAATCTTGTTCAGGATTCGGGCTATGCTAGAGCGGGCTAATTCACTCAAACACAATTAACTTCCTGAAAATTTTTGCCTATTCGGCATGGATAATATTTCGGACTGCAAAGATACGACATTATTTCCAAACAACCAAACATTTACAATCTTTTTTTCTAATTTATTTTATAGGGCATTCTTTTACCACATACAAAACAAAAAAACAGAAATACTACCCCAATCCAAATATTCACAAATCAATAGTCGTACCCCACAGCAAACTTCAAGCAACCTATGCCGAAGAAGAATGACATTACAAACATTACAAACTCACCACCCCACAAAAAAAACACAACCCTACAACATAACAAAAAAAAGGAACTAACCGAAGTTAATTCCTTTCTAGTGACTCCAACAGGATTCAAACCTGTAACCTTCGCATCCGTAGTGCGATGCTCTATTCAGTTGAGCTATGGAGCCGTTATTTCTCTTTTGCGAGTGCAAAGATACAACATTTTTCTAAAACACCAAAACTTTTTAGGACTTTTTTATCATATTTTTTACAACTCACTAATAATAAGATTATTATACGTTTATTTTTTACAATAAATTACCATAAAATCCCCTCAAAATGACTAAAAAACACTGCCAAATGACGTCAAAAACTAAGAATTTAAATCTATTTTTTCTAATTTTCCGCAAAAACTCATGAAAACACAATATTTCTCTAACCATTTTTGCATCTAAAATTCATATCATTAAATTATTATTTCAGACCTATAATCATTCTGCACAACAAAAGAATAAAATTTTGATACACCTGCCCTTCGTATAATTACACCAATTTATACACTTCTCAAGCAAAAAAATGATATAAAATATGCCCATAATTACACTAATCAACCAATTTCAAATCTTATAAATCTCCCTCTGCAATAAATCCAAGAATCTCGCACCATCACCACCATCCATTTGCACATGATGAAACTGAAAAGAAATTGGCAATATTACAGAAAATAACCTTTTGCGATATTTCCCCCACATCACCATAGGATTACAAAACTTATCGGTATACTGATTTACTATACAATCCAATTCTGTTTGAATCATAGCCGATGTACCAATAATCATATAATCCTCTAAAAAGGAACTCTTACATTCCTCCGAAACCTTACTCGTCAAAATCTTATATTCCTCAACAAATTGATTCACATCATCCACAAAAGGAATATCACATGAATTAATTCCTCCTTTACGATTCTTTACAATCACATTTATAGCTAAACTATCATACTTAAATAATTTACCCTGCTCTGGTAACAAATAAAAAACATCCATTTGTGCAGCAGCTCTAGCAATACACCAACAAAGCAAAGCATTAAAACCCACA
>JAZOMI010000127.1:0-24867 GCA_045653825.1 Candidatus Aphodosoma sp.
ATATATTTGAATTATGAAAAATAGACAATATTCGCTATTAAATAAGATTGATTCACCTAAAGATTTGAAAGATATGTCGATAGACTATCTTCCTTTAGTCTGCGATGAATTAAGACATTATATTATAGAACAAGTAGCTAAAAATCCTGGTCACTTGGGTTCGTCGCTTGGTGTTGTTGAATTGAGTGTGGCTTTGCATTATGTATTTAATACGCCATACGATAGAATTGTGTGGGACGTAGGACATCAGGCGTATGGGCATAAGATATTGACAGGCAGACGTGAAGCGTTTAAGACTAATAGGATGTTCAAGGGGTTGTGTGGTTTCCCAAATCCGAAAGAGAGCGAGTACGATTCTTTTGGAGTTGGGCACTCATCTACTTCGATATCAGCGGCGTTGGGGATGTCGATAGCAGCAAAATTGAAGGGAGAAGATAGACAGGTGGTGGCTGTGATTGGCGATGGTTCGATGACTGGAGGATTGGCGTTTGAGGGGTTGAATAATGCTTCGACTAATCCAAATAATTTACTTATCATATTGAATGACAATAATATGGCAATTGACCCAATCAAAGGTGGATTGAGCCATTATCTGACATCAATACACTTTTCGAAGACATACAATAAAATAAGATACGGCATTTATCGCTCTTTGAAAAAAATGGGATTGATGTCGGAAACAAACAGAAATAGGATTTTAAGATTAGGCAATTCACTGAAAAGTTTACAAGCTAATGCTAATCAGAACAATATTTTTGAAGGGTTGAATATCAGATATTTTGGTCCGATAGATGGTCATGATGTTTTATCGTTAGTGCAAGTATTGAATCAGTTGAAGACATATAATGGTCCGAAGGTACTACATATTATCACTAAGAAAGGTAAGGGCTATAAACCTGCAGAAGAAGAGGTTACGACATGGCATGCGCCTGGCGTATTTGATGTGAAGACAGGACAACGAATCAAAAAGCGCGCAGAGGGTGAACCGCCACTATTCCAAGAGGTTTTTGGGAATACATTGTTAGAATTGGCTAAGAAGAATGAGAAAATTGTGGGTATTACGCCTGCGATGCCTTCGGGTTGCTCGATGAATATAATGATGAACGCTATGCCTGAAAGAACATTTGACGTCGGAATAGCTGAGGGTCATGCAGTTACGTTCTCGGCAGGATTGGCCAAAGAGGGCATGATGCCGTTTTGTAATATCTATTCGAGTTTCATGCAAAGAGCGTATGACAATGTGATACACGACGTTGCGTTGCAGAACTTGAATGTTGTGTTCTGCCTTGACCGTGCAGGTATTGTGGGAAACGACGGGGCTACACATCAGGGACAATTTGACTTGACAATGTTCCGTTGCATACCAAATATGACAATCGGTGTACCTCGTAACGAACACGAATTGAGAAACTTGATGTACACAGCGCAATTAGAAGGGAAAGGGCCGTTCATGATACGCTACCCTCGCGGTAAGGGTATTTTGGCAGATTGGAAAAACGAGATGAAAGAGGTGGAGATTGGCAAAGGCGAAGAGATGCGTTCGGGCAAGGAGATTGCTATTGTGGGGGTTGGACCTATACTCTACACTGCGCAAAAGGCAATAGAGAGACTTGAGGCAGAAGATAGCAATTTGAAAGTGGGACTTTATGACTTAAAGTTCTTGAAACCAATGGATAATGAGTTGCTACATGAGATAGGCAAACGATATTCTTTGATTTATACTATCGAAGATGGCACGATAATAGGTGGCGTAGGTTCGGCAGTTGAAGAGTGGATGATGGACAATGGTTATCAGCCTAAAATAGTGCGACTTGGATTGCCTGATAAGTTTGTGGAACATGGGTCGCAAGCGGAGTTGTTTGGAATGTTAGAATTGGATGCTGAGGGAATTTATAAAAAAATGCACAATGCATAATGCACAATTCACAATTAGACACCAGACTGATTATGAATTATGAATTATAAACCGAAGGTCTTTGAGCCTTTAGCGATAAAATTATGAATTGATTAAATATGAAAATAGTTATTGTAGGAGCAGGGGAAGTGGGACGTTATGTGGCAAAAATGTTGTCGAACGAGAACCACGACATAACAATTATGGATGAGTCGGAAGAGAGGCTCCAAGATCTTGATACGAACTACGATATAATGTCGCGTGTAGGTTCTCCGACATCGGTAAATGACTTACAGATGTGTGGAGTGAGAAATTGCGACCTATTTATTGCTGTAAATACATCAGAGAGCGTTAATACGACAGCATGTATGATTGCGGCAAAACTCGGTGCACGCAAAACATTGGCACGTATAGACAACTACGAATATTTATTGCCAAAAAACAAAGAGATGTTTAAGACATTGGGTATAAATAAGTTGATTTATCCTGAAGTATTGGCAGCGACAGAGATAGTGCAATCATTGAAACGCAGTTGGATACGCGAATATCGCACATTTAGTAATGAGGCATTGGTGTTGGTATGTGTGAAAGTGAGAGACAACTCAGAAATAACAAATAAGGTGTTTAGTACGGGTTTCTTCAATCATAGCATGTACCGAATCGTGGCAGTAAAGCGACATACAACTACCATTATACCGAGCGGTAATGACCAAATTTTAGCAAATGATTTAGTCTATTTTATTTGTACAAAAGAAAATTTGGAATATGTAAGAACTGCGGCTGGCAAGACCAATTTCGATATAAAAAACATTATCATAATGGGAGGTTCGAAAATTGCATTAAAGACAGTGCAATACCTACCAAATGACATAGACGTAAAAATCATAGAAAGCGATAGAGAAAAATGCTATAAACTTGCAGATAAGACAGATACGCTTATTATTCATGGCGATGGTCGTAACATTGATTTGTTGAAAGACGAGGGAATCGAGGATGCAGATGCGTTTATTGCATTGACCGACAATTCGGAAACAAACGTATTGGCTTGTTTGGCAGCAAAACGATTTGGTATCAGAAAAACTATTGCCGAAGTGGAAAATATCGACTATATCGACTTGGCTGATAACCTTGATATTGGTACACTTATCAACAAAAAATTGATTGCCGCATCGCATATTTATCAACAGACATTGGATGAGGATGCGTATGATGTGCAATGTTTGACATACTCGGATGCAGAGGTCGTAGAATTTGTAGTAAAACCAGGTGATAAAATCACAAAAGACCGTGTGCGCAACTTGAATCTACCTGAAGATGTGAATATTGGAGGCGTTGTACGCAATGGAAAAGGTTATGTGGTGAATGGTAATACCATTATATTGCCAGGCGACCACGTAGTTATATTCTGTAAGGCTACGGCTGTACCTAAATTGGCGAAATTCTTTAATTAGGAAGTAAGGAGCAGGGAGTAAGGAGTAAGTATTTTTATTTTAGAAAAATGACTAAGACATTTAATTGGCAACAGGTAATAAGAATATTGGGGGTGCTTTTGATGACAGAGGCACTCTTCATGGTTGTTGCCGCAATTGTAGCATATATTTACGAGGGAGATGACCTTACTGCAATAATTGAATCGGCTGCAATTACTTTTGGCGCTGGGCTTGGAGGAGTATTGTTAGGTGGCTCAAATACAAAACATATAGGTACGCGCGAAGGATATTTAGTAGTAGGATTGGTTTGGGTTGTATTCTCATTGTTCGGTATGTTGCCATTTAGGTTAAGTCACTATATACCAAGCATAACAGATGCGTTTTTTGAAACTATGTCGGGATTTACGACTACGGGAGCAACCATACTCACAGATATAGAGGCATTGCCTCATGGACTGCTGTTTTGGCGCAGTATGCTACAATGGCTTGGCGGTATGGGAATTGTTGTATTGTCGTTAGCGATATTGCCGATGTTTGGCGCTGGCATGCAACTATTTGCAGCTGAAGTACCTGGTATAACGTATGACAAATTGCAACCTAAAATCACTGATACCGCACGTAAACTCTGGGAATTATATGCCTTATTAACTGCAATATGCGCAGTACTACTCTACTTCGGAGGCATGAACGTGTTTGATGCTATATGTCATTCACTCACTACATTAGCATCAGGGGGGTACTCTACCAAAAATGCATCTATTGCGTATTGGGCATCGCCTGTCATACACTATATCATAATTTTCTTTATGATTGTGGCTGGAACAAACTTCTCATTGTTGTATGGCGCATTGATTCGCCGTCAAGGGAAAAGATTGATTCAAGATGAGGAGTTCCGTACATACACATTTAGCATAATAGGTATAGCATTGATTATCGGAATAGGATTGTTGTGTACACGCACATTTGAAGGAGCTACGAGTGTTGAAAAATCATTTAGAGATGCTTTATTTCAAACAGTTGCAACAATGACAACGACAGGTTTTTCGACTTCGGACTATATGGCATGGCACCCTATTTTGTGGTTGACTATTTTGTTAATTATACCCGTTGGAGCAACTGCGGGTTCGACCTCGGGAGGTATTAAAACGATACGTTTGCATATTGCCACAAAAAATATTTTTTATGAATTTAAGCGTGTGATGCACCCTAAAGCAATTCGCCCTGTGAGAATAAACCATCGCATTGTGTCAGAAAATACATTGTCGAACACATACGTTTTTGTGTCGATATTTGTGATAATCACCATAATATCAACAATAATTCTGATGATTTGTGGCATGTCGCCAAGTGAAGCTTTCGGATGCTCATTGGCTTCGATATCGAATGTAGGTCCTGCGATAGGCGACTTTGGACCTATAGGCACATATACGGCATTACCTGATTTTGCTAAATGGACACTTTCAGTAGTAATGCTAATAGGACGTTTGGAGCTGTTCACAATACTGATATTGTTCTTGCCTTCGTTCTGGAAGAGATAAAAAAATGCTGATTAACAAATGAAGTTAATCAGCATTTTTTATTTGTTTATGACTAATTAGTAGTTAGTTTTCTTTACTTCGAAGTGAGCTTGTGGGTGAGCGCATGCAGGGCATTCAACTGGAGCTTCTTTGCCTTCCATGATGTAGCCACAGTTACGGCATTGCCATGTTACAACTTCGTCTTTTACAAATACTTTGCCTTCTTCGATGTTGCGAACGAATGCTTGATAGCGTTCTTCGTGACCACGCTCAGCTACAGCGATATTGCGATACATGCGTGCGATTTCAGGGAAACCTTCTTCGTCGGCAATATCGGCAAATTTTGGATAGTCAAGAGACCATTCTTCGTGTTCGCCAGCAGCAGCTGCTTTGAGGTTGTCGATAGTTTTACCGATAACGCCTGCAGGGAATGATGCTGTGATTTCGACCATACCACCTTCGAGGTGTTTGAACATGCGTTTTGCGTGTTCTTTTTCTTGGTCAGCAGTTTCAGTGAAGATGGCTGCAATTTGTTCGTAACCTTCTTTTTTTGCAGCAGATGCAAAATAAGTGTAACGCATACGTGCTTGGCTTTCACCTGCGAAAGAGCACATTAAGTTTTTTTCGGTACGTGTACCTTTGATTGATTTTGACATAATATTAGTTATTAATGATTAGTTATTAATGATTAGTTATTAGTTATTAACAATAATACATATAATTTTATGATGCAAAGATAGTACAAAAAAAATGAATTTGCAATAGAAGTAGATAAAAAAAAATAAAAAATTATGGATGATGAATTGTGATTTTTTTATTATCTTTGTTAGTTGATTATGTTATTTTGCGTTATTATGCCAAATAACTTAATTTACAGTATCTTAGATTTGAAAAATTATAATAAATAACAACGATATGGAATACAAATTTCAAGAGATTGAGAAAAAGTGGCAGCAATATTGGAATGAGCATGCTACTTATAAGGTGGAAATTGATGAGTCGCGTCCTAAATTCTATGTACTTGACATGTTCCCATACCCATCGGGAGCAGGCTTGCACGTAGGTCACCCACTCGGATATATCGCATCAGACATATATAGTCGTTATAAACGTCTTAAAGGCTTCAATGTGTTGCACCCAATGGGTTATGACGCATACGGTTTGCCAGCAGAACAATATGCAATTCAAACAGGTCAGCACCCTGCTATCACAACAGAAAAGAATATTGCTCGCTATCGTGAACAATTGGATAAAATTGGTTTCTGCTACGACTGGAGTCGTGAAGTGCGCACTTGCGAGCCTGGCTACTACAAATGGACACAATGGGCTTTCGTACAGATGTTTAACCACTGGTATTGCAACCGTGCAAATGCGGCACGCCCAATATCGATGCTCGTTGATATATTCAAAGAACAAGGTAATAAGAAAGTAAAAGCTGCTTGTAGCGAAACTCCTATATTCACAGCAGAAGAGTGGAACTCGTGGGACGAAAAACGCCAACAAGAGGTGTTGATGAACTATCGTATCGCTTATTTAGCAGACTTGAAAGTGAATTGGTGTCCTGCATTGGGAACAGTGTTGGCTAATGATGAGGTGAGCGAAGGACTTTCGGTACGTGGAGGTCACCCAGTAGAGCAACGCGTTATGCGTCAATGGAGTTTGCGTGTAAGCGCATACGCACAACGCTTGTTGGATGGATTGGACAATGTGGATTGGACAGACTCGTTGAAAGAGACACAAAAGAACTGGATTGGTCGTTCGGAAGGTGCTGAAATGCGATTCAAAGTGGCAGATTCGGACATTGAACTCGAAATATTTACTACACGTGCGGACACAGTATTCGGCGTTACGTTTATGGTGCTTGCACCTGAGAGCGAATACGTTGCACAATTGACAACAGATGAGCAACGCGCTGATGTAGAGGCATATCTCGACCAAGTGAAACGCAGAACAGAACGTGAGCGTATTGCAGACCGCCGCGTAACAGGTGTATTTTCAGGCTCATACGCAGTGAATCCATTGACAGGCGATAAAATTCCTGTATGGATTTCGGATTATGTATTAGCTGGTTACGGTACAGGTGCTATTATGGCAGTGCCAGCGCACGATAGTCGCGACTATGCTTTTGCACGTCATTTCAATTTGCCAATCATTCCGCTCATCGAAGGAGCAGATGTAAACGAAGAGAGCTACGATGCGAAAGAAGGTGTAGTTTGCAACTCAGGATTCTTGAACGGATTACAGGTGAAAGAGGCTATCGCTAAGATGAAAGAATATATCACAGAACAAGGTCTTGGTCAAGTGAAAGTAAACTACCGCCTCCGTGATGCAATCTTCAGCCGTCAACGCTATTGGGGCGAACCATTCCCTGTATATTACAAAGATGGCATGCCTTATATGTTGGACGAGAGCAAGTTGCCACTCGAATTGCCAGAAATTGATAAATACCTCCCTACAGAAACAGGCGAACCACCACTTGGTCGCGCTGCGAAATGGGAGACCGAAGAGGGATATAAATTGGAATTGAACACTATGCCAGGTTTTGCAGGTTCGTCGGCTAACTACCTACGCTATATGGACCCACATAACACAGAGGCATTGGTAGGCAAATTGGCAAACAATTATTGGGGTAATGTTGACCTCTATATTGGTGGCACAGAGCATGCTACAGGACACTTGATTTATAGCCGTTTCTGGAATAAATTCTTGTTTGACCTCGGCATTGTGTGCAAAGACGAGCCATTCCAAAAATTGATTAACCAAGGTATGATTCAAGGTCGCTCGAACTTTGTGTACCGCTATATCGGCGAAGATGCAACAGGCAACCTCTATGTAAGTTACAACTTGATTGACTCGCCAGAATATAAAGACAAAGTGCAACCTATCCATGTGGATGTGAATATTGTGAAAAACGATATTTTGGACATTGAAGCATTCCGTAATTGGATGCCTGAATATCAAAATGCACAATTTATCTATTCAGATGGTTCGAACGACATTGACAATCCATATTTAGGACAAGCTACTGACAAACAATACATTTGCGGTTGGGCAGTAGAAAAGATGTCGAAATCGATGTTCAACGTGGTAAACCCAGATGATATTGTTGAACGTTATGGTGCTGATACATTGCGTTTGTACGAAATGTTCCTCGGTCCACTCGAACAATCAAAACCTTGGGATACAAATGGTATTGATGGTGTACACCGCTTCTTGAAAAAATTCTGGGGTCTCTATACAGAAGGCGAAGAATTCCGTATCACAGAAGATGCTCCTACAGCAGAAGAATTGAAAACATTGCACAAAACAATCAAGAAAATCACTTACGACATCGAAAACTTCTCGTTCAACACATCAGTGTCGGCATTCATGATTTGCGTAAACGAATTGACATCGGCAAAATGTCGTAAGCGTGCAATACTTGAACCATTGGCAATACTCATTGCACCATACGCACCACATATCGCTGAAGAAGTTTGGGCTGCAATGGGTCACGATACATCGATTTGCGACGCAGAATTCCCAATTTGCAACGAAGCTTATTTGGTTGAAAGCAACACAAAATACCCTATTTCGTTCAACGGCAAAGTGCGTTTCACAATGGAATTGCCTGCCGATATGAGCAAAGAGAATGTAGAAAAAACAGTGTTGGCTAACGAGCAAACAGCGAAATATCTCGATGGCAAAACGCCTAAAAAAGTGATTGTTGTGCCTAATAAGATTGTGAATATTGTAATGTAAATAGTAACTAATAACCTATAAAATGAAAAATAACGTAGTTTTCAAAACTATTTGGGAGCATCTTGCAATAGCATTTGGATTGCTCTGTTACGCTTGGGGTTGGCAATTTTTTCTTAACCCTCACGAAGTAGTAGGTGGTGCAGTAACCGGTCTTGCTACAGTAATTATGTACGGTACACGTGGTTTGTTGCCTGAATCGGTACAAGGCTTTTTCGATATGCTCGGCATGGCATCGCAAGGTGGTGGTATCCCTGTGTCATTCACTTTCTTCCTTATTAACGGCATATTGCTCGTGATGTCAATTAAAATATTTGGTTGGCAATTCAGTCTTCGTTCGATTTTCGGTGTAATTATGCTTACAATTTGGCTATGGATACCATTCCCAGAGCTTTACATCAAAGCATTTGGCACAGCATTTCCAAAATTTGACATCTTCCCATCGGTAATCATGGCAGGTATCATGACAGGTTTTGGTCTTGCACTTACATTTGTGAATAATGGTTCATCAGGGGGTACTGATATTGTGGCAAAAATCATCAACAAATACAAAGATGTTTCGCTCGGTCGTGCATTGATGCTCAGCGATGTAGCAATTATCTTCTCGGCTATATTGTTGCCTGAATCAACACTCGAAAAGGTGATTTATGGTCTTATCGTAATGGTGATTTCGACACAAACAGTCGATATGTATATCAATAGCCTACGCCAATCAGTACAATTCTTCATCTTCTCTAAAAAATATGAAGAAATTGGACACGCTATCAATACAGAACTCAATCGTGGCGTAACTCTCTTAGATGCTAAAGGCTTCTACAGCAAAGAACAAATCCAAGTTATGACCGTTGTTGCACGCAAAAATCAATCGCCTGATTTATTCAATATCATTAAACGTATCGACCCAGACGCATTTATTTCACAAAACCAAACAATCGGCGTATATGGTCGTGGATTCGAAGTTATTGGAACTAAATAAGTTGAAAGTTGAGAGTTGAAAGTTGAGAATTGTCCGACTACTCTAACAAAAAACTATGAGTCGAGCATTAAGAAAGTCACACTACTAAAAATCCAAAAGAAAAAAGCGAAGCGAAAGTCTCACATCTCGTGTCTCGCTACTAAAAATCTATAATAATTAACAACGAGCAAAGCGAGTAAGTCTCGTTACTCGTTACTCGCTACTAAAAATCTCTAATATGACAAAAAATCAAAAAGTTGCAACAGTTGTGCGTGAGCACTTAGTTATTGCATTCGGTTTATTAATCTATGCTTTGGCATGGAACTTTTTCCTCTTTCCACATCAAGTCGCAGGTGGTGGCGCTACTGGTATAGCAGCACTTGTCATGTATGCAACTCAAGGACTATTGCCAGAAGGATTACAAGAATTTTTTAATTCTCTTGGTATGGCATCTGTAGGTGGAGGTATACCTGTTTCAGTAACATTCTTTGTAATGAATGGAGCATTATTGCTATTGTCTATCAAAGAATTAGGATTATCATTCAGTCTCCGCTCCATTTATGGTGTATTTGCACTTACTGCTTGGTTGTGGATTCCTTATCGTGATATTTATGAAAAATTTGCAGGTCACCCTTTCCCTGAGTTTGACCCATTTATGTCGTCAATTCTTGCAGGTCTTCTTGCTGGTTTTGGTCTTGCACTTACATTCGTAAATAATGGTTCATCGGGGGGTACAGATATCATTGCAAAAGTAATTAACAAATATCGCACTATTTCGCTTGGACGTGCTTTGTTGCTTTGTGACGTAGTGATCATTGTATCTACTGGATTTTTGCCTGATGCTTCAATCAAAAACATCGTGTATGGTCTTATCGTGATGGTAGTGATGACGACAACTATTGATATGTATATCAACGGCGTTCGCCAATCGGTTCAGTTCTTCATATTCTCAAAGAAATATGCAGAAATTGCAGATGCAATCACCTATCAAGCACATCGTGGTGTAACAGTTATGGATGGTCAAGGTTGGTACTCAAAAGAGCCAGTGAAAGTAATCACAGTTATGGCGCGCCGCAACGAATCAACTCAAATCTTCAAACTTATCAAAGACATCGACCCAGATGCATTTATTTCTCAATCTGCAGCAATTGGTGTATATGGACGTGGATTTGATCCAATTGGTAAAAAATAACATAAAATGAAAGCAATACGCGAGTATGTTATGATAGCCATAGGGCTATTGATAAATACATTAGCATGGAATTTATTCTTGATACCACATGAAGTGGCAGGAGGAGGAGCTACGGGTATTGCTGCAATTGTTATGTATGCTACAAAAGGCTTGCTACCCGCTGAGGTGCAAGCCTTTTTCTCTATGCTTGGAATGGAAACTTTAGGTGGAGGTATTCCAATTACAGTCACATTCTTTGCAATAAATGCCATACTGCTAATAGTTTCTATTAAAGTATTAGGTTTTCAATTTAGCATCCGTTCAATATTTGGTGTGCTATGTCTCACTGTGTGGTTATGGATTCCATTTCGCGACTTATACCAACAACTTACGGGCAAACCATTCCCTATATTTGACCCATTTATGTCGTCCATAATGGCAGGTCTAATTCTTGGCATCGGCATGGGATTAGCTTTCACAAATAATGGTTCATCAGGTGGCACTGACATCATAGCAAAAATAATCAACAAATATCGCACAATAACTCTAGGTAGAGCTCTACTATTCACAGACGTACTCATCATATGCTCATCAGGATTCTTACCCGATTCTGGTATCGACAAAGTCATATATGGTTTAATTGCCATGACAGTAACAAGTCTTACGCTCGACATGTATATCAATGGTATTAGACAATCGGTGCAATTCTTTATTTTTTCACCTAAATACGAAGAAATAGCCGATGCTATTACACAAAAAGCACACCGAGGGGTAACAATATTAAATGGTCAAGGTTGGTACTCTAAAGAGAATGTAAAAGTTGTAACCGTAGTAACCCGCAAAAACGAATCTACTCAAATATTTCGGCTTATAAATGAAATTGACCCCAATGCATTTATATCGCAATCGGCATCGATTGGGGTATATGGAAAAGGGTTTGAATAGAATACAGATTACAAAGTATAGATTCTCACCTTCTGAGGTTTTATTTTTACTGAACACAAATAAAATAAAAAAGACTTACACATGTGTTGTGTAAGTCTTTTATTTTATATCCTAAATTTAAAAGTATCTATTTCTAACCAATATCATGAGCAGATATGCTAATACCAACATCAACATAGGAGCCACCGCATCGCCTAATGGCACCCATTCCATCTTATCAATATCTATTGTACCATCGCTATTAATACAACCATCCATAATAGTACCATTACCACCACAATCTGTACAATGCCCCCAAGGTCCATCATTGCTCCATTCAATATTTTCATGAGAACAATCGTCGAACGCAACAGCAGCAATATTACCAATCTGCACTACTCCACCCACTTGATTAAGTACACCAGCATTAGCCACATTCAATTGCTGAAATCCAGCAATATTAACAACAGATTGAGCAGATGAATTATCCGAGATATAACGTCTAAAACCTTGCGGAGTGTTTGCCGCCAAAGTAGTACGAGGCAAATTACTACCTGAAGCAAGCGACAATTCAGATTTAACATAATTAACATTAGTTTGCCCCAATGTCTTTAATTTAGCATTATCTCTATATTTTGCTACTTTCAATCGTCTATGATTAGTCATATCGATTGTAGCATTCATATCATCAAAAACTAGAGTTGATCCTCCTAATTTAGTGTTTTTAAATGTAATATTCTCTAAGTTACTATATATTTCAGGCTTTGAAGGATAAAAAATCATCACCACTGCAACTAGTATCAGCGCAACAACTGACAACAAAAAATAAAAATTCTTATTCATAACAAGGTTTTAGGATAATAAAAGATTCGATCAAAAAATGGTTCTATTTTACAATTATTTTTTGTGTTTTCAATGTATTTCCAACTACCACTTGTAGCATATAAACTCCAGTAGGTAGTTCAACTTCATAAATAGTAGAATTTAAGTTATTAGAATGAACTAAACGACCAGCAATATCGTATATTTTAATATCATTAATGTTCTGATTCGAATAGATAGTTAACAAACCATCATTTGTAACTACACAAAGTTTTGCATCAGACAAATAGCTATCGTCAGTTGGAGTACCTCCACTATTATCTCTAGTGACATAATAACGAATTTCATCGACCTTTGGCATCTCTAATTCAAGAGTCAAACCATCGATTAAAGGCAACATTGTTTCATATAGACTATCGTACAAATACAACGTCTCATCAAAAGAATCCACACCATCGAAAGTTAAGTCGAATGTCTCTGCTGTGATAGTAGAATCCAAAAGAAGCACCGAAATAGGGATATTTACAATATCAGGTGTCGCATTATAAAGCAACGCGATGCTATCAGCTACAGAATATAATCCAATAGGAGTTAATTCAGCATCGAGCATAAACAACTCAGCGTCTTCACTATCAGAGTAATTTTTAGAAGAATAGTTTGTCTCTTCAATAAAAGTATGACTAATTTTACCCTCTACGTTGGCAGTCAAAGTCAACTTCTTAACATCGCTAACAGCCTGAGCTCGAGCAGAACGATGAGGTACAACATCAACCTCAAAGACTTCGTTATACGACATCATAGATGGGGTAAATTTAACTGTCACTTCTGTTCTTGTATCTTTTGCTTGCACAAACATAGCTCTCATTGGGCGAAGCACTTTGTTGGATGGAGCAACCGGAGTAAATGCACCATCAGCATATTCATACCAGAACAAAGAATTAAGACCAGCAGCACTATTCACTTCAAAGAAACGAGCAACATCAAGATTGACCATAAAAGGATTACCAATCAAGAAATATTTAGCTCCCGCTGTAACAAAGTCAGTAGATTGATTGACAAAAGTCAAAGTCATAGTAGAATCGAAACGACTATCATAGACTAATTTATGTGAATTAGTTCTGCTAATACCACCATAAGAAGCCCAAGGAGTTTTGATAGGTTTTTCAACACCCGTACCAGATACAGAATACATATAATATGTAGTCTCTGTCTTAGGTAAACGTACAAAGTTTTGATTTGTTGCACACACACGACTTACGGCATAACCACGACATTTTTCCAATAACAAATTGAATTTATTAGATTCTTCGGTCCAAGTAGAAGATGTGACCTTCACAGAAGTTATATTTCCATTTTGAATTTTAGTATTTTCAATACTTGTAGCATACGCTTTAAGTCGGAAACTATTAGCTTTACGATTATCGACCAAAGCAGCTTCGGCGAAATTAAAGTTAGCATCGCCATTCAAAGGTATATACAAGTCGCCACGCACTACATTTTCGAGAGGCATAGAAAGCATTTCCCACGAAGCCTCTCCATCTTTATCAAAATCCATATCAACATATGCTTTTTGATAGTTCAATTTATTTTGACGAGCCAATTCTGCACCTTTCTCGAAATAGATGTTCTTACAACTGCTAAAAGTTGAGATACCCGAAGGCGTAACATCGTATTTGAGGATTTGGTTTGCACCCTCTCCCAAATTAGTATTACTAATAGGCAATACTGGTATAGCATTTGAAGATTTACGGATGATTACATTAGTTTCAGATAGCGGGATGAAAGCAGGTTTGCCATCGGTAGTCTTCCAGTTGTCGTCGTTGTGCCAAGCCGAGTTAGGCAACGAAGGATTCCACACCACAGTATTAGGCACCACATATATATCGAAGTTGAAAGCAGGAGTGATAGCCATACCATCGACAGTCATGAGTTTGCTATGAAACCCATATCGTTTGCCAGGACGTAGAGTCAAAATAGCATTAGGATTACGATTAAGGGCAACCCTATCGTTTTCTTTCATTTTATTTAAGGTTCCACTTGATGGTATAAGATTAAAATATACAGTAGAGTGAAGATCGTTTTTGTAGTTTTCATCATCGGTAGAACACATAACAATTTGACCCAAAGTAACTATTTCGTCAGAAGTAAGTTTGCTAAACAACTCTTTGTTGAGGAAATCGACTTCCATTTGAGGATAAGCACCTGTATAACCTTGAGGCACACGAATAATACAAGACGAACCTTGCACGACAGCAGGTTTGTTGGCATACGATTCGGCATCGGCAGGATTAGCCAAAACAGCAGAGACCTCGGCACGCAAAATGATTTCCATTGGGATAGGACAAATAGTGAATTCCGAGTTAGCATCCGGTATAGGCACAGCCATGAACACACGTGGTTTACCACGCTCAGAAATGTCGGCTTTGATCTCTTTTGATTTCAATACAACCTTGCCTTGTTGATATAGTTCGTATAGTTTTGGATATTTACCGTTGTTGAGCACAGAAACTTGGTCTTTACCAGTAGTAAGGACTTCTTCACGGAAATCGACCAAACGTTCGGCATATCCCCAACGCTCAGCTTCGGACATCTCGTCGGTAACAAGCAACCAGTCGGAATAGCAAATAGTACTTTTTAGTGTTGTACCATTGGTTGCCGTACCGTATGTTTTAACGGCCAAAGGATAAGAACCCATTGCCAAATTTTGCAAAACAGCGGCATCACGCTCTTCGCCATTGAGGACAATATTGGCACGAGGAACAACACGGAAGACATACTGACTTGCACAGTTTTCGAGCTGAGGGAAACTTGTAATGTTATCAGCATCGAAAATCATTTGAGCCGTATAGACTTTATTACCAACAAACAAGACATCTTTATGCACAATATATAGCACAAGATATATTTCAGAAACACCAGTATCTTCATCGACAACAGTTTCTGGCACAAAGAAATAGTATGCGTCACCAGGATTAAGGTTGTCGTATTTATCGCTTTCGAAAAAGGCTTCAAGAGATTCGTAATAACGACTACCTACATTGGTTTTAGTCCAGTTACGATTAATTTGGATTTTACCGAAATATTTAGCATAGGCAGTTCCAGTAGTACCGATATAAGGCAAAGCAAGACGATTTTCGATACCTTGAGATGCATTGTTGCCATTAAGCCAGCTATAATAGAGATTTTGCACGTCGTTCTCCATAGCTTTTTTATAATCGACACGGAGGACAGCGATGTTAGATTTGTCGTGACGGTCTTTAGGACAACCCACCATCGCTTGAAGGCCTAAGATTTTAGGACGCGACACATAGATACGGATGTCGTCGATAGCAAAGTCGTTACCATCGGCAGAAGTACCATTATTGTCGATACGAAGGCGATACTCATCGTAGGTTTTATTACCAAGTTTCACATGGAAAAGGATTTGATTCCATTCACCATCGGTAGTAGGGATATCGCCTGTAGTATAAACAAGGAGTTGATCTTCTACATCGCCAGCAATACCAGTGACAATAAAGTTGAGGTTAGGATTTGTTTCCTTATTCTCGATAGATGCTTGAGCATTGACAACACGAGCAGAAACTAAGATTTTAGTATTTGGACAAAGATTGCCGTCAATAGTCAAATCGGCCACCTTACCTGGTACCTCATTAGCATCAATATACAAAAAATAACCCTCTCCATTAGCACTAAAATCCTTAATGTCTTGCGACAAATAACTTGTAGCCAACCCATTCGAATTTTTCAACAATATGTATTCGCTCCAATCAGCAAAACCCGGAGAACGCATTTTCCTATCGCCAACAACTCCTGATGTATAAGCAAAGCCATAAGTAGTTTGACTCCAAGACAAAGGTTTGGTATATACATTAGCTGTTTCATCGGTAAAATCAAATAATTGAGCAGCCTCTTGAGTATAAGTTTTGAGGATATCGGTATGCGACTTGATAATGCCTTTGTAGGGACCAATTTCGCTTGTTGTATTAGAGAACACATTAAATTTGGCAATTATATAGTTGCCAGATTTGAGATAATAGACAACAGTGTCGCCAACAGCAGGGGCAGTGATGGTAATAAGGCGGTCATCGATAGGAGTTACAGATATCTCAGCAGAACCTTTGTACCATTTTGCCGAGATTGGTTGAGGATTAGACGCATCATAGTAATAGTTGTTGTTTGCGCCAGTCCAACGATATTTAGGACCAATGCGGACAGTAGGAGAACCAGCAGGAGCCATGACATTATAGACTTCGAGGGGAGTAGAAGTACATTTGTCTATAGCTTCGGCGATTTCGCTGGCAGGGCGAATGTCGTAGACCATACGATAAGAGAGCGTAGGTTCGACTAAAGCAAAGCCAGTAGATGTAGCAACAGCACTATAGTCGGTATATTGAGAGATATCACACGCAATTTTGATAGGATTGTTGTCCGCCATAGTGTAAAAGACATCGCCTAATTTGTCACCTTTAAAATATTGGTTTAAGATACGGAACATACCCTTTTCTTTAAAAGAAGAATAAGGATATTCATCGCCATCGCTCACTGTGATTGTGCCTTTAGATATGGCTTTATCTGTAGTATAGTCGTACCAACGATAGTATCCTTTTAGGTGGTGAGGGTCGTCACCAACATTAGAGATTTGAACCTTTAATTGTTTAGTTTCGCCAGGATTTGCATAGATGATATTGGTATTTTCATGCACTTGTTGATAGCCATTGTTGAGCAAGGCAGCATTGGCATGACCACGATAGTGTTGAAGTTCGATAGTACCTTTAGACCAAATTTCAGTTTTCAAATTGCTAAGTTCATTTTCGTATGCTTTTTCGAAAGACCAAGAGCCATTTTCGTATTTAGGTCGGAAATATACAGGAGTTTTTGTTTGACCCCAGTCTGAAATTTCTGTTACATGACCCAAATGCCAATAAGAATTAATATTGTCCCATGCAGTGTGACCATCGCCATCCATTTCTGTAACCAAACTCCAAGTCACATTCTCAAGTTTTTTATAAATAACATAGTTAGGTGCATCCGGCGTAGAAAATAAAATACGTCCTGTTTTGAGGTTGATAAGTGGAGATTCATTCCAATTATAATAATAAGCCAACCACCAACAACCGAGGTCGGAGTCGGTAGTGTAGGCATCAGGAGCATCGCCATTGCCATCGTCGGCGAGATAGTATCCATTAGATTTGATACAAACAACCTGACCACGCACAATTTCGTTGATTTTAGTACCAGGTACAGTTATAACTTGCGCAGATATGTTGGTAGAGCATAAGAGCGAAACGAGAATAGAGAGCGTCAAAAAAGACCGTCTCGAAAACATAAGTTTTAGAGAAGATTTCATATCTTAGTAAACAATTAAGAGTTAGGTTATTATATATATTTATTTGTATTAGGTTTTATAGTATGTCAGCAATACTAAACTTATAAGCCAACCAAGATTAATATTTTCACAGAGATTAGATAAAGCGTTTACGGAAGGCAATAAAAATTATATATATTGCAGCAAGCAAGAGCATAGGGTAAGCAAAATCGCCAATAGGCACCCACTCTATCTCTGTATCTTCGGTGATACCATCGCCCCAACCATTAGGGAAAGTAGGGATAGCACCACAACCATTACCACATGAACCCGGATTTAATGGGTCAAAAAAGTGCTCACAACCTGCAGCCATCATTGGACCTGTTTGAACAACACCAACATCAACATGATTATGATAATGAGATGAGCGGACATTTATTCTTAATGCTTGAGGTGAAGATACACTCGAAATCATTTGAGAGGCAGAATTGTCTGACACATAACGACGATAACCAGCAGAAGTATTTCCATTAAGAGAGATACGAGGAACAGAGTTAGACATCATCGACAAATCGCCACTAACGTACGAAGTAGTACTACTTACAGCTTGCAAACCAATTTTTAGATGACTATTTTTCACTTTTATCTTTCGTGAAATACGAATTTGATTCGAATCAAAATTGTCAAAATCGTAAGAAATATTGCTAGATGAAACACCTCTATTAATTGTAAGATTTTCTTTTCGAAATGTTATATTATTATAATTAGACCTACTATTGGAATTAAAATCATAGAAAATAAATCCAACAGCAGATATTAACAAAGCTATTATTAATAATAAGAAATATGCGTTTTTATTCATAGTATTATTTTATAACAATTTTTTGAATAAAACTTGATGTTTGTGTTTTAACTTCTACCAAATAAACTCCTGTTGACATTGCAAACTGATATTTAGTTGCATTGATATTGCAAGTAGATAAAACTTTGCGACCAGCGACATCATAGAGATCTAAGCTAATGATGTTGTCATCGGCAAAGATAGTGGCTTCGCTTTGAGCAGAAACAATACAAATATTTGTATTATTCAACTCATCGGAGATGGATGGTGTACCTCCATCATTGCAAGTAGAAGTTATATAATATCGAGTTTCTCCAGCTATAGGCATTTCAAGTTCGAGAGTAAGACCTTCTATCAACGGAAGTTTAGAGTCGTAATACGAATCATAAAGATATAAAGTTTCATCGAAATTGTCGATGCCATCAAAAGTCAACAAGAAATTTTCAGCCAAACGTGTAGAATCTAATACCAAAATAGAAATTGGAATATCAATAATATTAGATACAGCATTATACATTAAAGCTTGTTCCGAAGCCACAGAATACAAACCTATAGGAGTAAGTTCGGCATCGAGCATAAATAGTTGAGCATCTTCCTCTTCGTTGAATTCGGCATTAGCAGAATTATTTTCGACGATAATAGTGCTAGCAACCGCACCACCGAGATTGGCAGTGAGAGTAAGTATAGGGTCATGTTGTATAGGAGCAAGAGCTTTAGCACGACTTGGGACAGAAGAGCCAGAAGTAGCAATCATATCAGGAGTGAAACGAACAGTAGTTTGAGTCACATTTGATTTGGTTTGCACAAACATAGCGTGCATAGGGCGAAGCACTTGATTGCCAGGAGAAGTTAAGTTTGTACCTTGTATAGCACCATCGACATACTGATAACAGAAAATACTATTGAACTGAGTGTTAGCAGCCAAGAATTTTTTAACATCGAGATTCGCCATGAATGGATTACCGACAAGGAAGAACTGACCACTTTGTACATTAGTTAAAGTGACATTCATTCCAGAAGCATTACGATAGTCGAATAGCAATTTGTGGGCATTTGAGCGGTCAATATTTTTGTAAGCATAACTATCGCCATTGATAGGCACCTCTCGTCCATCTTTATATTTATAATAGGTATAATAGATAGTTTCAGATTTAGGGAGACGCACGAAATTTTGGGCAGTAGCACATTGACGACTAAAAGCATATCCACGAGCAGGTTCTAACAACATATTTAGCACATTAGTTTGAGCAGACCATTCGGCCGAGCTATAGGCATGCGGAATTAGTTGTTGAGCACCAAGACTATCGATGATAGTATTAGATATAGCTGAATTGTATGCTTTCATACGAATAGCATTTTTGAAACGATTGTCGACGAGAGCAATCTCTTTAGAAAAATCGAAAGCGCTATCGCCAGCAGAAGGGATAAAGAAGTCGCCACGCACCACGCCTTCGAGAGGCATAGAGAGCATTTCCCATTCATTCAAACTATTTTTGTCAAATCCCAAATCAACATACGCCTTATTATACGTAAGTGTTTGTTGATTTCCCAATTCTGCAAAAGCACCAAAATAAATATTATTACATACATTAAACTCTGTTCCTACATCATATTTAAGATACTGATTAGCACCATCTTCTAATGTTCCAACAGAAGATGACAACGTTGGCATAGAAGAAGCATCGCCTTTGATAATGACATTTGTAGAGGAAAGAGGGACAAAGGCAGTAGAGCCGTCGGTCATGTGCCAGTTGTCGTCGTTATGCCAAGCAGTGCTATTGAATTTTGGGCTCCAAACAACAGTATTTGGTACGACATAGACATCGAAGTTGAAGGCAGGAGAGATTTCTCTACCGTTTACATTTTCGATAACACTATGGAAATTATAGTATTTGCCAGGTTTCATATTGAAGTTGACGCCAGAGAGCAATTCGGCATGCAATAGGTCGTCGACCTTCAATTGATTGACGTGAGTGATACTCTTATTGTCAGGGACAAGAGTATAGACTTGGAAATTGTGAGTAGCTGCTTCGTCTTGATATTCAGCATCGTTGGTTTCGCACAACACGATTCGGAACAAATGGTCTTGAATGTCAGTTGACATAACACTCAACAAATCGGTATTGATGAAATCGATATCCATAGAAGGCAAAGCCTCTTTGACTTTAGATTCAGGGATACGGATAATGCAGTGAGAACCTTGAACGGCAGCCGGCATTTGCTCGAACGACTCTTTATCGGCAGGATTAGCCAAAACGATAAATACTTCAGAGCGCAAAACCACCTCTAAAGGAGTAGGACAAATTTGGAACTTATCGGTGCTTGCACTTTCGAGCGGAACAGCCACACAAACAGTAGGGACACCACGTTTTGAAATATCGACAGGCAAAGAATTTTCGCTAAGTTTTAAATTTCCCCTATCATATAAATCTTTAAGCAGTTTGTAATTAGCCAAATTAGCAGCATTATTGCCTGAAGGGAATGCTTCACGGAACTCCAACAATTCGGCAATATAGTCTGCTTTTTTATCAGAGTTTACATCATTAGTAATAATAATCCAGTCGGAAGGACAATCGGTATATTCGAGAGCACCAGAATTTACGTTATTACCAAAAGTACGGACCGACAAAGTGTATGTGCCGAGATTTAAGTTTTGGAGCAAAGTGGTGTTTTGCTCTACCCCATCGACCAAAATACGAGCGCGAGGGCGAACATCGAATACATACTTACTTGTACACTCAGCCTTAGAGAAATCTGGTTCGTACGGCATAGTTTGTGCTTCATATTTTTTGTTCACCACAAACTTTTCGCTATTATGAACAATATACAACACAGGATGGCGTTTGGTTGTACCATCTTCGTATTTTACATCTTCGATAGTATAGAATTCGACAACACCTTCGGCAGGGATAGATTGGTTAGCATCCAAAAATGCTGTTAGACTTGCATAATATTTTTTACCAGCATTTGTGATTTGTTGCTGAGTAGTCCAAGAAGTATTAACCAAAACTTTTCCGTAGTTGCTATTGCCACCTATATAGTTGAGAGGGAGAACAGATGTACCATCTTGTTGGAGCCAACGATAATAGATATTCTCAGCCATGTGAGAGTTAGACATAACACCAGGACGATTGTAGTCGACACGAAGAACTGCTATGTTGGAAGTTTCGTCGGAAGAACAAGCCTTCATGGCTTGAATACCCATAACGGCAGGTTTAGAGGTATAGATACGAATATCGTCGATACCAAAGTCGTTACCTGCGGCACTAGCACCATTGTTGTCGATACGCAAACGGTACTGAACAAACTCACGCTCATCGAGTTTCACTTCGAAGAGAACTTGTTGCCACCGTCCACGCACATTGGTAGTACCAGTAGTATAAGTAAGGATTTGGGCTTCGTTGCCAGAGGCATCAATACCAGTTACAATGAAGTTAAGGTTTGGATATTCATTCGAATTTCCCGCATCAACAAACCACGCTGAAACCCAAATAGATGTATTAGGACAGAGGTCACCATCGATTTTAAGGTCGGCAATTTTACCAGACACTTCGTTGGCGTCGATATAAAGGAAATAGCCATTACCATTGTTGGAGTGGTCACGAACATTCGCTTGCAAAAATGATTTATTCCAATAATCTGTATTTTTAATCAAAGCATACTCGCTCCAATCAGGGAAACCATTACGAAACTTAGCAGGTCCAGCGACACCGGTAGAATAAGTAAAACCGTATGTTGATTCATCCCAAGGAAGAGGTTTTGAGTACATTTGACCCAATTCATCTGCAAAATCGAAATTACGATAAGCTTTGAGGTCGTAAGCCTTATCCAACTCAGCATTAGATTTGAGAGTTGTAGTAGAAGGGCCAATTGAAGAAGCAGCTTGAGAAGTGATATTGAAACGAGCGATAATAAGACCAGTGGTAGTACGCAATTCGTAGACAGCAGTTTGTCCTGCAGCAGGCGATTCAACTTCGATAAGACGATTATCGGCAGGAGTGCCTACAGAAAAAGCACTATTATCTTCATACCATTGATAGCTATCAAGTCGTTTAATATTACCACCACTTGTATAGTAATAATTGACATAATCTTCACCACCCGCCCAACGGTATTTCGGTCCGATACGCACAGTTTTGCCAGCAGGAGCAAGAATGTTGTATGTTTCGAGAGGCTCGGAAGTACACTTATCCAACATAGCCGCCATTTCGCTTGCAGGGCGAATGTCGTAAACCATACGATAAGAGAGAGTAGGCTCGACTATTGAGGTGTTAGTCACATCATAATCGCCATATTGAGCGACATCACAAGCAATTTTTATGACATCGGTGCCTTGCATGGTGTAATAAGTTTCGCCTGAACGCACATCACCATAAATATACACACCTTTAGCGTTGGCAGTGTAGTTGTATGTTGCACCCTCGTGACTCAAACCAGAATTTACGGTAGCATCGTTATCGTAATTGAACCAACGGTGGAAACCTTGGATGTAGTTGCCAGCACTGGAAGAGACCTGAAGTTTGAGATGTTTTTCTTCTCCATCGAGAGCATAAACAACTTGCTCACTAGTATGCACTTGTTGCAAACCATTGGCACCTAGGGCGGCATTGGCTTGACCGACTTTATGAGAGAAGGTACGATAGGTAGTTCCAGAATTGTTAGCAGCCTGAGTGACAGTGACAGTACGAGTGTAATCTTTACCATCGATAGTAAGTTTAACATTGAATTTCGCAGTGCGTTGTTGACTTATGGTGTTCAATGGCAAAATCACAGAAGAACCTTTAATAGAATATCCATCGATAGTAGAGCCAGATGGAGTAATACTAAATGAAGTAGGTGTTAGAGTTTCAGTTTCTTCGCCCTCTACATCTTCTGCTTTTTCTGTTTTTGTAGATACATTCTTTCCTTTTAATATTTTAATCGATTCATCGGAACTAACATAGTAGGCATCGTAATAAGTTGTGGTTGTGGCACCATATTGGGTATAAGGTTTGTTTTTTACGACCTCTACAATATTGCCTAAATCGCAGCTACCACCAGTATATGGAATAGAAAAAGATAGAGTACCTTCATTAACTTTGGTAGTTTCTTCACCATAAACAAGATTGCCACCTTCGGTTGTTCGAGAAGCTTCAAATTTTTTAGTTGTTATTTCTATGGCTTGGGTTTTGAGATCATTTAATTTGTTACTTCTTTTCGACTCTGCAGAAACTCTGCCAGAACTAAACTGAGGACGATAATAAGTTTTATTATTATTTCCAGAACTATAAATATACCAACTACTATAATTTAGTACAGAAGTTGCATCTCTTTGGGTGGTTGTTAAAGAATAACCATTATTATATCGCATATATCTATCTGTTGATAAGTTTTTTAACTTACTACTATTATCAACAGTCCACAATGCGTTTAACGACAAATTATCTTGCACTCCAGAGAGTGTTCCGTTATTGTCGATTATATAATAATTGTTAGAAAGCAAGAGAAGAGTATCGCCAGAACTAAGCGTAGGGAGCGTAGTTTGGGCAAATAATACGCAAGGAAGCAGGAAATAAGAGAGGAGTAAGATACACACTGACCTTACTATTGAAAATTGTTTCATAGCAATAATAATTTAATATACAAACAATTAAACTTGTTCATCAACACAAAATATCGCGATATTAGATACAACATCACAATATAATACACCACGATGCAAATATAGCAATAAAAATTGGTTTACCCCCCCCTATTAACAATATTTAACACATATAAAAAAGAGGACTAAAAGGTTGAATTAATAACCTTTTAGTCCACACAAAAAAGTGGAGCTGACGGGATTCGAACCCGTGTCCGAACGAGGAAGCAATATGCTTTCTACATGCTTATCTTCGCCTTGATTTCCGTATGCCAGCAAGACCGAAGCCACCAACTGACACCTTATCTGCTAAAATCTCATCAGTTGTGCACAGCCACAACTGACCAGCCCCGAATTAATAGCACCTCTGAACCAGACCGCCTCGGCGCGATGGCATCTGCGAGATGTCTTGTTTCAGCACCTTGTGCCGAAATTAAGCTAATCTACTATACTTCGATTAAGCAGCAAGAGCGTAAGAATTTTCGCCAATTATAGTTTACCTGCTATGATTAAAGTGCTTAACAGACAATGCACTGCATGCTTACATACCTCTTCTACCCGCCGTCAAAACCAAACAGCCCCTTTTTTTCAATGCACAATGCATAATGCACAATTAACCATTCGGCATTTTAATTATGCATTATGAATTA
>JAZOMI010000128.1:0-15285 GCA_045653825.1 Candidatus Aphodosoma sp.
GTCAGGTTCGCTGTCTTTGTCGAGGTTGATAACTTTAGCGTAGCAACCACCTTCGAAGTTGAAGATACCTTCGTCGTCCCAACCGTGTTCGTCGTCGCCGATGAGTTGACGTTTAGGGTCAGTAGAGAGAGTAGTTTTACCTGTGCCAGAAAGACCGAAGAAGATAGCAGTTTCGCCTTTTTCGTTAGTGTTAGCCGAGCAGTGCATAGAAGCCATGCCACGGAGTGGGAGGAGATAGTTCATGATAGAGAACATACCTTTTTTCATTTCGCCACCGTACCAAGTGTTGATGATAACTTGTTCGCGGCTAGTGAGGTTGAATACTACTGCAGTTTCAGAGTTGAGTCCGAGTTCTTTGTAGTTTTCAACTTTAGCTTTAGAAGCGTTGAATACAACGAAGTCAGGTTCGCCGTAGTTAGCGAGTTCTTCAGCAGTTGGGCGGATGAACATGTTAGTCACGAAGTGAGCTTGCCATGCTACTTCCATGATGAAACGTACTTTAAGACGAGAGTTAGCGTTAGCACCACAGAAAGTATCAACTACATATAATTTTTTGTTTGAAAGCTCTTTAACAGCGAGGTCTTTGAGAGCATTCCAAGTGTCTTGAGAAACAGGTTTGTTGTCGTTTTTGTATTCGTCAGAAGTCCACCATACAGTGTTTTTGCTCACTTCGTCCATTACAAAGAATTTGTCTTTTGGTGAGCGACCTGTGTAAACGCCTGTCATAACGTTAACAGCGCCGAGTTCAGTAACTTGACCTTTGTCGAAACCTTCGAGACCTGGTTTTGTTTCTTCAGCGAAGAGTACATCGTATGATGGGTTGTGAAGAACTTCTACCGCACCATTGATGCCATACTTAGATAAATCGAGATTTGCCATATTTAAAAGTTTAGAGTTTATAGATTAAAGTTTATATCTGCCAACTTTTTGTTGGCTTTTGAAATGCAAAATTACAAAAAAAAATTGAGATAGAAAAGAAAAATGAGATTATTCTTGTATTTTGTACAAAAAGATCTTATGATTAACATTTCATAGTATTATATCTCGTGTCTCGTGTCTTTATGGAATAACGAGTTTATATCCTTTGCCGTGGATGTTTATGATTTCGACTTCGGGGTCGTCCTTGATGATTTTGCGGAGTTTAGTGATATATACGTCCATACTACGTGCGTTGAAGTAGTTGTCTTCTACCCAGATTGCCTTGAGTGCATAGTTGCGTTCGAGGATGCTGTTTGCGTTTTGCACGAGAAGGGCAAGTAGGTCGCTCTCTTTTGTGGTGAGTTTTACTGTGCCTTTAGGGGTAATGAGAGTTTGTTTTTGGATGTCGAAGGTCATACTTCCGAGTTTGAATTCGCTGCCATTTTTGTTATGTTTACCACTAATTCGGCGCATGATGGCTTCGATGCGGAGGAGCATTTCTTCCATCGAGAAAGGTTTTGTGATGTAGTCGTCGGCACCGATGCGGAACCCTTCGAGTACATCCTCTTTGAGTGATTTGGCAGTGAGGAATACGATAGGTACGATACCATTTACCTTGCGGATGTCTTGAGCTAAGGTGAAGCCATCTTTTTTAGGCATCATCACATCAAGGATGCAGAGGTCGAATTTTTCGTTAGTGAATAATTGGTATCCGGCTTCGCCATCAGGGGCGAGGATTACGTCATAGTTTTTTGCTTGAAGATATTCGCGAAGGAGCATACCTAAACTTTCGTCGTCTTCGCAAAGGAGAATTCTTGTTTTTTCCATATTATTTAAGTCAATAGTCTAAAGTCAACAGTCAACAATTTGTTATGTTGGTTGTTGATTATAGGTTTATATTTCGATTGTTTTTAGTTCTATTACGAATTTTGTGCCAATGTTTGGTTCGGATTCTACTTTTATGTTTCCGTGGTGTAGTTTTACGATTTTTTTTACGTAAGAAAGTCCGAGGCCGAAACCTTTTATGTCGTGGCGGTTGCCAGTTGGAACGCGGTAGAATTTGTCGAAAATGTGTTTTTGATACTCTTTTTTGATGCCGATGCCATTGTCTTCGATTGCGATGAAGAGACGATTTTTTTCGTTCCAAGTGGCAATGGTTATTATTATTGGAGTGTCGTCACGAGAATATTTGACTGCGTTGTCGAGTAGGTTGTAGATTATGTTGGCGAAGTGCATTTCGTCGATATTAACGAAAGCGTTGTGAGCGTGAAGTTCGGTGTATAAGTTACCTCCTTTTGCGTGGATTTTGAGTGAATAATTTTCGGCAATTGTTTGTATTATTTCATTGATGTTGTTTTCTTGGAGTTCAATTTTTATGTTTTGTCGCTCGAAAACAGACATTTGTAGTACTTTGTCAACTAAAAATGTTAGTCGTTTGGTTTCGTCGCGAATGATTTTAGATATATGCTCGAGCATTTGTGGCGATTTTGAGACTGCAGAGTCGCTGAGCATTTGAGATGCGAGGGATATTGACGCCACGGGAGTTTTGAGTTCGTGGGTCATATTGTTGATGAAGTCGGTTTTTATTTCATTTAGTCGTTGCTGGCGGAGTATATACCATATTGTAAAGCCACATATGATTAATAGTAAGATAGATACTGCAATTGGAGGGTATAGTATTTTGAAATTAGGAATATATTCGCTTATTTTGTTAGGAAAGTATATGTATAAGAAGTAGGGGTTGGATGTGTGGGTGTCGGAAGGAAATAATTGTTGTGTGTAGCATTCTTTTGAGGTAATGTCGAATGATTTTTCGTTGAAATGGTATATATTTTTGCCTTTTTTGTCGCTTATGGCAAAGTAATATTCGCTTGAGATGCCATTTTGTTCGAGGTTGTAGGTTAGTTGGTCGCGAAGGAAATAAGGATCAATGCGAGCGGTGATATCGCGACGATACGAATCTTTGAATAGTTTAATGGTTACGATTTCCATTAAACTTTTGGCTTGGATGAAGCGTTTGTATTGTTTTTCGTTGTATTTTTGTGTGGCAGCCGATATCGAGGTGTTGGCTTGTGTCGAATTTAGTATATTTGAGTTGGAAGAAACAAGAGAGTCAATATGATGTTCTATTATGTTTTGTATGCTTTTACTACTCACTTGTTTTATAGCTTCTTTGGCTTTGCGTGCTTCGGGTGTATCGTTTTTGAATGCTTCGTCAATATATGTCATTACTTCGGCTTCTTCGATTGACTTCACTGTTCGGTAGAGACTACGTTGTACGGCATCTGCAAATTGATTCATGATGATTTGTCGTGTGTGATGAACAAAACCAAATTGATTCCATATTAACAATGCAAATGCCATAGCTATCAGTATGACAAATATCCAAAATGTATTTTTTTTAAGTTTTTGTATCATAATTGTTCGATTCACGATGCAAAGTTATAAATTTTATTTTTTATGTTAAAATATTTTTTATAAAAATTAACACAAAAAACAAAATTTAACTAAATTTTAATAGAATAATTAAGGAATTTTAAATAATAGAACCTAAAATTAAAAAATAAAATCGTTATTTTTTGAATAATATAGTTCCTGCTATGATAGGGATACCACAATTGAGAGCCCAGAGAAGTGTGGTGGCAAGGGCGATGGTTGGTGCAGTGGTGCAGAAGGGTGCAAGGATTAGAATTGCGTAACTACTGCGAGTTGCGGCTTCGGAGGCCACGATTGTAGGCGTGATTGTGGTTAGGAGATATATTGTTGGTATAGAGATTATTGCTTGTTCGATTGAGATGTTGATGTCGAAAAAGCGTAGCATTACAAATAGTTGTGAGCAAAATATACAGAATCGTAAGAGAGAAAATAGACTCAATGCGATGAGTTGTTTGGTTTTTATTTGTGATAGAATGTGTAGTACGTTTTTAAGTTTTTCGATATTTATTTTGTTAATATTTATGTTTTTGGCGATAGAGGGGATTGAGAATATAAGAGTAGTTGAGGCTATGCATATTGCACTTGCCAGTAGAAGGTATTGATTGTTATAGGTCTCTGTTTGATATTGAGATATGTAGATAGCAGAAGTAAATAGTCCGACGATGATTATAACAAGTGTGAGAGTCCATGACGAAACGAATCCCATTATTGTGCCAATTGTTTTGTTGCCAGGTTGTAGAGATGTGGCTCTTGTTGGGAAGTCGCCTAATTTGTTTGGGGTTGCAATGGCTCCAACTTGGCCTCTGAGGGTTGCGAATATAGCCTTTTTGATTGACGTGTGTTCTATTCTTGTAATGGCGCATTTCCATTTTATTGATTCTGTTAAAATATTTAATGGCATCAATAGTATGCATATTATCAGGTAGAACCAATTTGAAGATATATTGTCTGAGAAATGCGAAATCAATGTTTCATATTCGTTGTATGTCACGAGTTTGTAGATAACTACCATATAGGCAACTATCACAATCATGTAGGTGAATATTTTGTACAACGAAAATTTCATTTGAGTTTATGTTTAGACCATAGACTATTGACTATTGACTTTTTTACGCTTTAAATGTGAAATATTTTTGCATCAAAAAACTGAAAATGGTAGTTATGCCTGTGGTGAGCATTTTTGATGGAGTAGGGTAGAAACAGCATACCTCTACGAAGAGCTTTAGGCAAACGTAGTTGAGTAGGATGCACATGCCTACTACGAATAGGTAGCGCACGAGTTGCGACCAGCCTCGCATTTCAGATTCTTTGAAACTGATGTATCTGCCCAACCAAAAACCGCTGAAGAATGTTATAGGGAAAGTGAATATAAATGATGCGATGTGGGCACTGATAGCTATAGGCCCGATGTGCAACACATTGTGGCAGAATACGAAATTGTAGAAAATGAAATATAATACCCAGTCGAAAACCATATTTGCGCCACCCGAACATCCATAGCGAAATAGTTGATAAGGGATATATTTTTTGAATGGGATGTATACAAAATCAATGACAGCGAGTATGATTCTTTGTAAAAAACGGTTGACAGGGTGCATTTTTTTTGTCTTTTCTTTGGTCATTTGCTTAAAAATAGTTACTTTTGCACTTTAAAAATGGTGTCTCTGTAAATATTTTGCAAAGATAACTAAAAATGCACAATGCACAATGCACAATGCATAATTTTTTGAAGATGTCGTTTGTTGACTATTGACTATCGACTGTAGACTGTAGACCGTTGACTATATAATATTATGGAAGTTAGAGCAAAGAAACATTTAGGGCAACATTTCCTAACCGATTTGCGTGTAGCGCAGCAGATAGCTGAATCGCTACCGATTGCCGAGCCAACTCGAGTTATCGAGATTGGTCCGGGTATGGGTGTGCTCACACAGTTTCTTTTGCAAAACCCTGATATCAACCTGACTGCCATTGAGATTGATACTGAGTCGGTGGTTTATCTCAAAGAGCATTACCCTCAGTTGCATGTTGTCGAAGGCGATTTTCTTCGTCTAAATCTTGATACAATTGTTGGCGATGGTCCATTCATGGTCATTGGCAACTATCCTTATAATATTTCGAGCCAAATATTTTTCAAAGTTCTTGAACATCGCGACCGCATACCTGTCTGTTCGGGTATGATACAAAAAGAGGTTGCCGAGCGTATAGCTGCGCCTCATGGCTCAAAAACATACGGCATTACATCAGTGCTTCTACAAGCATTTTACGATATAGAATATCTTTTTACCGTTCACGAGCACGTGTTTAATCCGCCTCCAAAGGTGAAATCTGCAGTTATTCGCATGACGCGTAACACAAAACAGAGCCTCGGATGCGACGAAAAACTCTTCATTAGTGTGGTTAAAACAGCATTTAACCAACGTCGTAAGACTATGCGTAATTCGTTGAAACCACTTATGCAAGGGCGTGCAATGAACGAAGAGGTTTTCAATAAGCGACCAGAACAACTTTCGGTTGCCGAGTTTATTGACCTCACTAATCTTGTACAACAGATTCTTAGTCAGCCTCCGTCGTGTTGAATGAGGAATTAGGAGTTAGGAGTTAGGAATGTTTATTTCCTTGTCCTTTTACCTTTATTGAATTTCAACTTTCAACTTTCAATTTTCAACTTGAATGTATGTCTGAACTAAGAATATTCTATCGCGATAATGGCCGTATCAAAATCGGCAAAACTATGGACACGCTCAAAGACGTGTCGCTCACTGATATTATTTGGATTGACCTCAATGACGTAACTGTAGAAGTCGAAAGCGAACTCGAGCAATTCCTCAAAATCTATATCCAAGAGGAAGAAGAGATGGAAGAAATCGAGATGTCGTCACGCTATATGGAGACCGAAGATAGCATCGTTGCCAATTCAAAATTTCTTCTCGATTCGTTCGAAGAGGAAACCGTCTCGTTTATTCTCAAAAATAACATACTTGTAACCGTTCGTAATCAACATCTTCGCTCGTTCAACGAGACAGTCAAGAAGATGTTTGCCAATCCGCGCAACTATCCGAGCGGTCACCATGTGCTTGTTGCTTTGCTCGAAACCCGAGTTGAATACGATGCCGACCTCATTGAGGATATGACTCGCGAAATCACTGTCCTCTCTAATCAATTGAAAGATGACGATGATGTTAGTGATGACATCCTTATCGCAATCAAAGAGTTACAAGAAAAAACAATGCTTATTCGTGAGAATATTGTTGATAAAAGTCGTGTTTGTTCAAGCATACTCCGAAGCGAACTTTTTCCATCAGAGGCAAAATCTAAGCTCTCAATTATTATTAAGGACATCAACTCACTTATCGAGCATACGCGTTTTTCGTTCGACCGTCTCGAGTATCTCCAGGACACCTTCCTCGGTCTTGTTAACATCCAGCAGAACAAAATCATCAAGATTTTCACCATTGTCAACGTGATTTTCCTTCCGCCTACGCTCATCGCCAGTATGTATGGTATGAACTTCGAGCAGATGCCCGAACTCTCGTGGGCATATGGTTACCCATTCGCCATCGGCTTGATGGTGCTCACCGTCGTGCTCATCCTCCTCTATTTCCGCATCAAAAAGTGGATGTAATTTAGGGAGTAAGGACTAAGGAACCGAAGGTCTTTGAGCTATTTGCGAAAAAAATAGGGAGTAAAAGGTATCTTCAAATGTGTCTTTGTTGTCGAGATTTTACGAAGTAAAATAGAGACCATTATGTAAAGAGAAAATTATGTTATTCTGTCATTCTGTCTAAAAAAATAACTTTCAACTTTCAACTTTCAACTTTTTATGATATACAACGAACGCACCCAACGTCACGAGCAAGTCGTAGCCTCAGCACGTCAGATGCTCACCGCAGCACGCACAGCGCCCAAAGCACGAGGCGTCGACATCATCGAAGCCATCCTCGTCGAAGGCGACGACCTCAAAATCTTAGCGGATAAGATGGTCGAAATCGGCAACGAGCGCAACCGACCATCCTTCATTCGCGATGCCGGCAACGTGTTGCAAGCTGAGTGCATCGTAGCCATCGGCACCCGCTATCAGTCCTTAGGCCTCAACTGTGGCCATTGTGGCTTCGCCACCTGTGCCGAACGCGAGAATTCTCAATTCTCAACTCTTAATTCTCAATTCCAAGTGCCATGTTCATTGAATAGCATCGACGTCGGCATCGCCGTCGGCTCAGCCTGTGCCACTGCCGCCGACCTCCGTCTCGACACACGCGTCATGTATTCCATTGGCGTAGCCGTCGAGCAACTCGGTTGGATAGGCGAGGGCATCCATCTCACGATGGGCATAGCCGTTTCCGCCTCATCTAAAAATCCATTTTTCGACCGACCAACAAAATAGTTCGAGTTATATATATCGAAAATCCGTTCTCGCAATTCTATGAGAACGGATTTTTTTGTGGTGTACTATAAGTCATTCTATGCTGAAATCCAAAAAAGTCTAGACTGTTTTGGAATAGGAGCAGCACATTTTCGAAATCTTTTGCAAAGTTACAACATTCCGAAAGTGCGCTGACTGTTTCTGACTGTTTAAGTCAGTTTTGACGCTTTAATGTTGTTTTTTGTAGGTTTTATCACGATATTTTTTGGGTATAGGCATAAAAAAACCACCTCACAGCTCGTGTGAGATGGCGGATTTTATTATGGTGTATAAATTATTTATTTTGTGGGAGAGGTTTGCAATAAGTTTTATTTACAACTCTATCTCTCATTAGTTTCATATCGGTAAAATTTCGGCTAATGTTCTGTATTAATTCGGTATAATTATCAGTCCCATTATCTTTATGATAATAGTATGGTTTTATTGAAATGCAATTCTCATGTTCAAAAAGAGTGTTAAGTAAAGTTCTATCAGAATTTCCACATGAATGTCCCATAATATACACTTGAAATGGCTCGGATTCTATAAAATTCAGCACTTTACGATAGTTATCAGATTCAAGATATTTTATGGATTTTACATTACGCAAACATTCATTATTGCTATGTTCTTTTAGTTCTTTATAATTTTTTTCATCTAATTCATCTCCATAACCGAATATTACACCTTCAGGATTATCTAATTTGCCATGAATATAGTTGAGAGAACAAACTTCTGGCATATTATACATTTCAGCCGTGCCTGTATAATTGAAACTTAATAACATTATATTATCTGGCAATGTAAAAAAAGGAATTTCTTCGAGTTTTAATCTTTTTGCGTATAAATTTATGGCACTATCCTTATCCTCTAAAATTATTTCAGCTTTTCTTCGATAAGTATAAATATCAACAACATCAATGTAGTTAGAATATTTCGTATTAGCTAACTCAGAGAATTCACATTTATTAATTTCTTTTTCATTTATCTTGGTATATTTTTCCAAATTCTTACAAAAAGTATCTTTACTATTTACTGCTATATCTTTAATATTAATTGGGGCATAAATTTCCTTATAAACTTGATCAATACGATCTGTTTCTAGACTATCAACCTCTTTTAAATATTCTATTAAATTTTCTTGTAGGCAATGTAATTGTTTATTCAGATTCTGTAATTTTTCTTCATCTGGATTTTTAATTGTGTATTCAATCAATAGCTTATAGTATTCATTCTCAATATCAACCCAACCTTTTGTTTCGATAGATTTATTTATATTGTCAAAAAATATAGATTTTTTTATTTCATATAAATTTTTATCATCGTTAATAATTTTCCACATCTTTTTTATAGATTGTTCTTTATCTGGACCAAGAAACTGATTAAAGAATCCATTCCAATTTGCTCCTGGATGTTTTATGATAAAAGTACATAATGAATCTTGACTTATACTTTTATTTTCATTAAAAAGTCTTACTATGCGTTGTTTCCAATACCAATCAATAAAATCTTTATATTGAGTTTTAAGACCATGTGCTAAATCAAAGCCATTGCCTATTAATACTATTCTATTCATATTTTATTGTTTTTAATTTTATGTAAATATACCATTATAAACAAAACAGTAATACTAAAAATAAACCGTCAATCTCATTATTACGAGATTGGCGGTGGAGATACATTAAATATCAAAAAGGTAAATCGTCAAAATTATTTATAGTTGGTTGATCTTGTGGAAATTTAGATTTATAAAAATTTAATAAAAATAAACCAACTGTCGATGTGGCATTTATAATAAAATAAGCATACAATGGATCTGATATCAAATAATTTGAGTCCATCTTACCATGAAATATAGTTTTATCACTTCTTAAATCTTCAATTGCTTTGCAAACATTAATTAAAGAACTTGAGATTGTTTTTAATTCACTAGGCATTTCTTTTATACTAGCATTTAATTTAAACGCATCAAGAATAGTTTTAATTAATTTTGAAAGAGTATCTTTGCTATTAAAAACAATATCAAATCTATTATCATTAAGTATTTCCTTTATAATACTTTCTAATGCTGAATTTGCTAAACCAATAGCTAAACTTGGATCTTCCTCTACATTTTTAAAAGCTTTTTCAAATGTTTGACTTGCAGTTTCATAACTTGATTTTAATTCATTCCTAAAAATAGGAATGCATGGTATATAATCAGGAGTTTCTATTCCTAAATCTATTGCTATTTTTAGTAAAGTTTCTCCATCTATACCATGTAATGTTTTTTTAACATCAAGTTTTCGCTCATCATTTTCTTGATGATAAAAATAAAAATTTTGATCATTCCCATAACAATCATAACAAATATGCCATTTTTCAAGGTAATAATTTACCCCTTCATAACTTCTATATAATTCAAACAAACGATCATTAATATTTTGAACAATAGACATTTGATAACATGGAGATATTTCTTTCATTATGATTATTTTTATGTTAGAAAAATATTATATTTTATTATCTACAAAATAAATTATAGTAGAGATAAATAATGTTTTATATTAAATTTCTAATTTATTTTTTACACTTAAGATACAACCATTTTCAATCCATTGTCTTACAGGTAATTTTTCTGTTTTTACAAGAGAATTACACTCTTTTTCAATGACATCAATCCAAGTGTCATAAATATTTTCTAATCCATTTTTTAATAAAATAGGATTAAATTCTTTAACTAAGGATAATATCTCAAAATCAAAAGTATTATTAAGTAGTTTTTTTATTGTTGAAGAGTTATCAACAACTCTACCTATAATTGCAGGTATAGGATTTTTTAGTTTGACCCCATCAACATATTTTATTTTACCTCCTGCCGAGAAATAATCACGCAAATTGCTTGCTAATATATAGTGATAAGTACATAGCCAAAGAGAAACATTTATAAATTTATCAGAACTTGTATTCCCTATTATAGATGGAAATAGTAAGAACATTTCAGCAACAACTTGGTGCTTTTCGCATGGTGTTAATGATGAAAAATGTCGCACATTGAATGCACTTTCAGCTGCGCTACCCGACAACCACCAAGGCATTTCTTTTTTATTTTCCCTCAATGCTTTATTTCTATAATAATTACGAACTTGCTCTATTGAATCTGGTGAAGTTCTTAAATCATCATAAGTCGTTCCCATTTTAGAGAAAATTGTTTCATTTTTCTCTAATTCCATATTTATCAAATAACGAGGCGAATGAGTAACAGCTATATCGTAAAGACAGTCTTGATATGGTTTGCACTTAAATTCGGGAGGTGTTCCACCTAATTTTCCAAAAAGCATATAGATATTATCAACATATTGATTTCTTGTTGATTCGACAATACTACTACCTGTTGATGTCCAATGATTTTGTTTAGTCGATTTTACCTCAACACCATAATATTTTTCAGCTATAATATCTGGAAAAGTTTGTGCTGATACTAATTGTATTTCTTCGCTTCGGAAAGGCGTTTGTGGTGCAATTTCTTTCATTGCAGACACTGATACTTGCTCTAATTCAGCTCCTGTTAGATTTGCGAATTTTAATGGATTATTTTTGGATAATTCATTCAAATAATTCTCAGTTAACGCCATGAAATCAGAAAATGCATTGTCTGCTATCAGTTTATTTTGATTTTTTATTGATATTATATTTTCATCCATATCAATTTGATTTAAAGTATAATGACCATAATTCTTGTAATCGCATAGCTATATTATAAGCCAATACAGGAGGCACTGCATTACCTATAACTTTATAAGCTCCCGAAGCACTCAAAGCAAATCCTTTTTTACTGTAATCTTTATATCTAACAAAAGTATAATCAGGAGGAAAAGTCTGAATTAATGCGCATTCTCTTGGAGTTAATCTGCGTTCGCTCATTCCTAAATCTAATTCATCAGTCATCATACCGCCATGCTCCTTAGATAGTCTGCGAAATTCAATATTTCCATGATGTTCAGAACGAATGGTTGGACCTATTTTATCTAAACATATCTCTTTCTGCCCTTGACAATGAGTTCCCATGTATTTAGCTTTAGAAAGATTAGCTTGCGATAAATCTTTCGATTCTTCAGGTTCTTTTAATCCATTGAAGATATCACGACAAACGACTGTAGGCATTAACTCGCTATTTTTAGAAGAAAAATCGTGAGTAGGATTTGGGTATGGATTATATTCGCAAGGAACTTCTTTTTCCATTAAAGCTTTATATGCTTCTTCTTTTAATTCATTTTTGCGAATACCGATAAAAATAACTCTTTCTCTTGATTCTGGAACGCCATAATCTGCGGCATGCAATACTTTAGGGTCTAGAACGATATACCCATTGTCATCTGCCGAAGAAAAATCTTTTTGTATAATCTCTTTTACTTCACCTAAATTAACTAGACCTTTTACGTTTTCAGCTATAAATATTTTTGGTTTAACTATGTCAATCACTTGTTTCATCCAAAAATATAATTTACCACGAGTTTCTTCTGTTGGTTCGGCGTTTGAGCGTAATTTTCCCTCATGATTTTTTGTAGAATCAAAGCCTTTTCTTTTGCCCGCTACACTAAAATCTTGACAAGGAAAACCACCTGTTACAATATCAACATTTTCAGGAAATATATTCACTCCCTGCTTATGTAATTTAACTAAATCAACAATACTTTGAAAATGATAAATATCATCATCATAGCCTCTTTTTTGCATATAATTGAGCCATGCTATTCGTGCTTCACTTAAAATATCATTTGCAAAGACTGTTACAAATTTAGTTTTTTTCAATTGAACCCAATCATTATTTATAACGTTGTCAATCCAATTTTTTTTAGGATCAATTGATTTTTTATGACAAATAAATCCTCCTTCAAAACCAATATCCATTCCACCGCACCCAGAAAATAAAGAGAGCATCTTTAAATCATTCTCTGATGTTTGTGGCTTATATGCAAACATTGGTATTTGACTATCAGACAGTACATCACAAATACTATCTTCTATAATGTCATAAGTCAAAGTTTTTTTCATTTTTATTGTTTAATATTTTGCTTGCTTATTGTTGGTAAAATAAATTGTAACTACAAAATGCAAAGTTACGATGTATTTTTGACAACTTGTGTCAATAGATTTTTTTGATAAAAAAATATAGAATTTAAAAATGATTAAATTTATTTTTCAGATTATTTAATTTTTACATATTCCCGCAACAAGTATTTTAGTTATTTCAGAGTCGATTGCTTCGAGGTAGTCAACTATTTTTTCGTTGCTGTTGGCATCGTAGTATGGCTCGAGGTCGGCTCTTACTTTGTGCATCAAGCGAGTTGCCATTTCTCGTGTGATACAGAATTGTTTAGAGATTTTCCAATCGAAATAGGGTTTGTATTCATCTCCAGGGAATAAGCCCTGATGATAGGCTTCTATCATTGAGGCTAAAAATTGGTCTTGTTGATTGAAATATTGTTGTGCCATATTTTTGCAAAGATAATAAAAATAATGCATAATTCATAATTTTTCAATTTTGAATACACACTCTCATTGTGTACTACCCAACAGCAAGCTTCAAGCAACCTGCAAGCAAGCAAACCTCCAAAATTAGTACACACTGTAAGTGGGTATTTGGATGGTTAGTCTCACTTGTCTCACTTGTCTCATTTGGTGTTTTGTGAGACAAAGTGTGTGATGTTGCTAAAAAAAATACGCGTACCTTATTAATAATATTTATATATAAGTATATTATATCTTTTTTTTCGAATAGTCTCACAAAATAGGATGTGAGACTTTTGAGACTTATGAGATTTATTACTCCCTTTCGGTCGTGATAGTTACTATGCTCGGCATAATGTAAATAAATTTGCCTTCTGCTCTCGCTTATCGTAACTATTCAACTTGGATGCTACCGACTACTAATGCGAGTGAACGGATTTCGGATTTGCGGAGTGTGAATGGTGCGAAATTGGGGTTGTCGGATTGGCAGAGGATGTGTTCTTCATCGTCGGATAGGTTGATGCGTTTGACCATTGGTCCTTCTTCGGAGTCGATGACGTAGACTTTGCCCCACTGGATGTTGCGTGATTCGCGAACTCGTCGACACGCCAAAATGTCGCCATTGGCATAGGTGGGATACATAGAGTTGCCTGTTACGCGAATCAGAAACTCGGCTCCTGCATCGACAAGATATGGCACAACCATTTGGTCGCACTCGTCGATATTGATACCTTCGGCATCGACTCCATTCCAACCTGCTACGGCTGACACTGGGAGGAGAGGGAGTTTTTTGTGTTGAATTTGCTATTGCAATTATTCCGACTTACAATAAGGTAAAAATAGTATGCAAAACACTGTAGAATATAAAGTTAGAACAAAGATAACTCACTCGCGATATGGATGTGATGCAATTGTACATTTGCGTGATGGCGTCGATGTTGCGGTAGATTTTGTTGCGTATTGCTTCTCTCACTACTTCAATTATATGTGGTGATGTTAAAAGTACTGATGATGGTGCAAATGTAGTAAACGAGCCAACTTCCCAAATGAAAATGAGCCAACTTCCCAAATGGAATAAAATAAATTTGCATAATTGATTTATTTTCATGGTTTTAGTGGCGAATTTGTAAATATATTTTTATGACTACTATTGTTGGTTTTATTGGAGAAAATAAAAAATGATTAATATGGAAATGCCCCTCAATCTCGTGTGTGGATTGTGGGGCATTTTTGTGCGACCTTGTTGAGGTTGGGGGGCGGACGCCCGAACCGAGCGTCCCTACATTGTGGAGTCGCTTTGCTCGTTGAGGTGGAATTTGATTGTAGGCTTTTTAGAGTCCAGTATTTTGATGTTATACCTGATAGGGTATAAAATGATGGTGATATTGTAATATTATACCCGAACGGGTTTACTCCTCGGATTTGAGGTCGGCGATGTCCTGGAGCATGGCGTCGATGTTGCGGTAGATTTTGTTGCGTTGGCGCCAGCCATATATGCCGCCTATTATCATACCTATAATGCCTCCTACGATTATGCCGAGTAGCATCTCGCGATTATCGATTTTGGTGTAGACCTCCCACGCATTCCAGCAGAGCCACACAACAAGCCATGGGTAACTGAAATAGCTCCATTGTTTGTAGAGGCGGCGGGTGCGCATAATAGTGGTGCTGGCGGTGATTAAATCGCCATTGAGCAGGTTGCTACTCAATCCCCAATGGGACCAAATGGTGTAGATGAGGGCTATTGCCATAAAGGCGCAGGTGAAGATGTTGAGCGTAAGCGAAAAGTTGAGGTAACGGGCGTAGTTGATTGAAATGATGGGAGTTGCAATAATGACTAATGCGCACAATGCAATCCCTGTGCGATTGATGTTTGAAATGCGCTCTTTGATGGAGTTGCGTATCAGTTGGTGGTTGATGATGCTCTGTTTTTCGAGTTTTCGGTTCAATAGCGTGAGTTGTTCTCTCAACTCGTTCAATTCTTCTAATCTAATATCTCGTTCCATAATATCGATAGTTTTATTGGTTTGACATCTGTT
>JAZOMI010000129.1:0-2539 GCA_045653825.1 Candidatus Aphodosoma sp.
AGTTTGAGATTAGGAGTTCTTCGGTAGAGCCATTAAGGATTTCATCGAGGCCTTCTTCTGGGATTTCGGCAATCGGAGTTTTGGTGGTGAAACCATATTTCTCGCCAATAGCATTGATTTGCCAGAAAATCATAGAACTGCGCTCTTTGCCGAGAGGGACGATGCCGCCTGCTGCGATAGAGAGGCTTTTGTCGGGGATGATTTTTTCGAAGTCGATTTGATTGACTGTGCCGAGACCTTTGCAGTGAGGGCATGCACCCTTAGGTGTGTTGAAAGAGAAATTGTGAGGTGCGGGTTCGTTGTATGAGAGCCCTGTGGTAGGGTCCATGAGGTGACGCGAGAGGAAACGAGTTTGTTCGCCGTCGCGAGTGAGAATCATCATGATGCCTTCGCCCATGTCCATTGCTTTTTCGATGCTTTTTTTGAGGCGTTGGAAGGATGGGGGGTCTTGATTGTCAGATGAGTCGTGTGTGATTTTTAGTTTGTCGATGACTACTTCGACATCGTGGTTGTGGTAGCGGTCGAGTTTCATTCCGGCATAGATTTCTTGCATTATGCCATCGACGCGTACATTAGGATAGCCTTTTTTACGTATGCTTTCGAAGAGTTCTTTGTAGTGGCCTTTGCGGTTGCGGACAACGGGTGCGAGGAGGTATATGGCTTGGCCGTCGTAGTCTTTGAGGATGAGGTCGAGGATTTGCTCGTCGGAGTATTTAATCATCGGTTGCCCAGATATATAGCTATAGGCAATGCCTGCGCGTGCGTAGAGCAGACGGAGGAAGTCGTAGATTTCGGTAACGGTGCCGACAGTGGAACGAGGGTTTTTGTTAGTGGTTTTTTGTTCGATGGCAATTACGGGGCTGAGGCCTGTGATTTCGTCGATGTCGGGGCGTTCGATGTTGCCAATGAAGTGTCGGGCGTATGCCGAAAAGGTTTCGATATAACGGCGTTGGCCTTCGGCATAGATAGTGTCGAAAGCGAGAGATGACTTACCACTGCCACTGAGGCCTGTTATGACGGTTAGGGCGTTGCGTGGAATGGTTACGTCGATATTTTTAAGGTTGTGTACTCTGGCACCGAGGAGGGATATTTTCATTATAGTTGAGATTTTTTCGTTTCGTTTGTCGTAAAAATTGAAAGAATGTTTATGATTTTTGCAAAGTTACGAAAAAAAGTTTAGATTTTTGAGATATGTAATCTGTTTTGTATTCGTTAATTGTGATTTTGTGAAAAAACAGGTGTTTTTTGTTACTTTTGATGGGTGGTTTTGTTTTGAGTATGTGTTGTTTTGTGGTTGTTTTTGGGTGTGGGATTGTTAAGTGTTGTGTGGATGTGTTGTGGTTAATTTGCGTGTAGTCAGTGTGTTATGTGTGATGGATGCGTGGAGAAATATAATTTCAAAAAAAAAAAGTAAAAAAGAGTGTGTTATGTGAAAAAAAATGTGTACATTTGCGAAGTTATTTTGTATAATTATAATCGAATATAAGTATGGAAATAAAAAAATCACCAAAAGCCAATTTGGAAGATAAACGATTGACCTTTGTATTCATGGGTTTGGTTGTTGCTTTGGCTATTTTGTACACTGCTTTTGAGTGGACACAGCGTGAAATTACAGTTCACGAAGCTGAGAATGAAGATTTCCTTATTGAGGAAGAGATTCAAATTGACCAAACATTCCAAGAAGAGACTCCACCACCACCTCCAGAACCAGAAGAGGTGCCTGAAGTGATTGAAGAGATTAAGATTGTGGAAGATGACGTTGAAACTAAAGACGTGGATTTCTCATCTGAAGATAAAAAAGATGAAGTTGTTGAAATTAAACAAGTAGTTATCGAAGAAGAAGAGGAAGAGGAAGTTGAAGAGGTGTTTATGGTGGTAGAAGAGATGCCAGAGTTCCCTGGTGGTATGCAAAAATTGATGAAATACTTCTCAGATAACGTACGTTACCCAGTTGTGGCTGCTGAAAATGGTATTCAAGGTCGTGTTATTTGTCAATTTACTGTATGGAAAGATGGTACTATCCGTGATATCGTAGTTGTACGTGGCGTTGATAAGTCATTGGACCGTGAGGCTATTCGTTTGATTGAAAACATGCCTAACTGGAAACCGGGTAAACAACGTGGTAAAGCTGTATCTTGTAAATATACAGTGCCAGTATCATTCCGTTTGCAATAATATTATAGTAACGAAAACTTTCGTTATAAAATAATAGATAGTAGCAAATCTTTTGATTTGCTACTTTTTTTGTTTTGCAAGAGAGTAAATTGCTGTAAATTAGTTGTTTATCTGCGTGTTTGTAGATGTATTATGGTGAATTTCAACTTTCAATTTTCAACTTTCAACTTAAATTGTTGTGGGAATGAAAAAAAAGTTGTAACTTTGCGCCCGTTATGTGTACCCGCTGGTGAGGAATAGTGACCCTTGCGAATGCTGCATAATTATTTACTCTTAAAACATTGATTGACAATGGATTTTATTAAAATTGCAGAACAAGCTTTTGCAGTAGAGAACAATCTCCCAACATTCAAAAGTGGAGACA
>JAZOMI010000130.1:0-1931 GCA_045653825.1 Candidatus Aphodosoma sp.
GATGGTAATAAATTTGCAGTTGCGGCAATCGAGAAAGGATGTGCCTATGCTGTGGTAGATGATAAAACAATCGAGCACCCTCAAACGATTTTGGTTGATAATGTGTTAGATACATTACAACAATTGGCTCGTTATCATCGTGAGCAGTTGGATATTCCATTTGTAGGTATTACAGGTACAAATGGTAAGACTACGACTAAGGAATTGGTGGCTACTGTGTTGAGCAAAAAATATCGTGTGCACTACACTCAAGGCAATTTTAATAACCACATTGGAGTGCCACTTACATTGTTGAGCATCAAATCCGATTGCGAGATTGCAGTCATCGAGATGGGGGCAAATCATCCGGGCGAAATCAAGACATTGGCAAACATAGCATTGCCAACATGCGGGTTGATTACTAACGTAGGCAAAGCCCATCTCGAAGGTTTTGGTTCTCTTGAGGGTGTGATAAATACCAAGAAAGAGTTGTATGACAATCTTGTCGAGCGTGGCGGTCACGTGTTTGTGAATGCCGCTAACCCTTATTTGACTAATATTATAAATGATTTTCAACTTTCAACTTTCAACTTTCAACTTTCGACTTATAGCTCAAATACCGATGTGGCGGCAGATGTGAATGGTCGTTTGTTGCGTTGTGCTCCGTACGTTGAGTTTGAATGGCATTCTCAACTTTCAACTTTCAACTTTCAACTTTCAACTTGTTTTGTTGGTGCATATAACCTTGATAATATGTTGGCGGCGATTACTGTAGGTTTGCATTTTGGAGTAGATGAAAAAGATATTTGCGATGCAATAAGTAATTATGTGCCAGCAAATAATCGTTCGCAGCTCACCAAAACCGAGCGCAATACGCTCATTGTAGATGCCTACAACGCCAACCCTACAAGTATGATGGCAGCGATTGACAATTTTGATATTATGGAAGGCGAGAATAAGATGGCAATACTCGGCGACATGCTCGAATTGGGCGAACAGTCGGAGGTTGAGCATCAGAATATCGTGCGTCGATTGATGGAGTCGAAGATTGAAAGGATTATTCTGGTAGGAAAAGAGTTTAAGAAAGCATGTGAGACGTTAGGCGTGAATAAATTTGAGATAATTGAGTCGTTAGGTGATGATTTCAAATCTCAACTCTCAGTTCTCAACTCTCAACTTATTCTTTTGAAGGGTTCTAATGGCATAGGACTTTATAAATTGATACCTTATTTGTAATGAAAAAGTATCTTTATATTGTAATCTGTACTCTGTTATCTGTACTCTATTCTTGCGATAGCAATATCAATCAGATTAGTCCAATCCCTGATGCGCCAGTGAGTTATACGTTGAATATATTGCGTGATGCCCCATTGTTGATGACTCCGGGCAATAGTATAGCGATTACTGAGCCTAATAAGCAGGGGCAGTATATTGGTTATGGAGGATTGCTGATATGCTATGGGTTGGACGATAAATATTATGCATTTGACCTTTGTTGTCCGCATGAGCACAGACGCGATGTACGAGTAGAGGTTGATATGATATTCGCAACATGCCCCGAGTGTGGTTCGCAGTTTGATGTGGGATTTGGTAGTGGATTTTGCAACAAAGGCGAGTCGAAATATCCACTTAAACGATACACTGTAACCCGCACAGGCGATTATTTGAGGGTGACTAGATAAAAAATATGTAAAAATATTTTGTATAATGAATTAAATTATCTAACTTTGCACCTCGAAAGAAAAATATTAATCTAGTGGACATGGCGTGCCGTGTCGCTACAAAAAAAATCTATATATTATGAACTTACCAAACAACTTGAAGTACACAAAAGACCACGAATGGATTCGCGTAGAAGGCGAAGTTGCATACGTAGGCATCACTGATTTCGCTCAATCAGAACTTGGCGAAATCGTATTCGTTGAAAACGAAAAAGAAGGCGAAACTATCGG
>JAZOMI010000131.1:0-12914 GCA_045653825.1 Candidatus Aphodosoma sp.
AGTTTGATAATTTTTCTCTAGAGCATATGCCAAATATTAAAAAGATATTTAGGTGGTTATAGCAGTGGGGTTCCACCTCTTCCCATTCCGAACAGAGAAGTTAAGCCCACTCGCGCCGATGGTACTGCGTTGCATCGTGGGAGAGTAGGTCGCCGCCGTTTTTAGAGAGAGTTTATTCCAAGAGAATAGACTCTCTTTTTTTGTTGTCTATGGTCAATAGTCTATAGTTGTTTCTTTGTGGTTGGAGGGGATGATTTGTGGAAAAATAATATTTTTTCTTTATTTATCAATAGTTAATATAAAAAAAAGCTGTGTTAAAATGAAATTTTAACACAGCTTTTTTAGTTTTTATTATCTACAAATTATCTTCTTTTTCTTGTTCATCTACTTGGCGCATGATGTCTTCGATATAGTCGAGGAGTTCGTCGCGACCTTGGGCTTTTTCGGATGATGTGATGAACATCGGAGGTAGGGCTTCCCACTCTTTGAGGAGTTCGTTTTTGTAGTTTTCGATATTCGACATGAGACGTGAGTGACTTAATTTGTCGGCTTTTGTGAAGACGATAGAGAATGGTATGCCTGATTCGCCTAACCAGCGCATAAATTCTACGTCAATTTGTTGTGGTTCATGGCGACAGTCGATGAGTACGAATAGATTAGTGAGCTGTGGACGGAAGAGGATATATCCTTCAATAATACCACGCAATTTGCGACGTTGCTCTTTTGACGCACGCGCATAGCCATAACCTGGAAGGTCGACCACATACCACTCTTTGTTGACAATGAAGTGGTTTATCAATAGAGTTTTACCTGGTTTAGATGATGTCTTTGCTAAATCAGGGTGTTGCAAAAGCATGTTGATGAGCGATGATTTGCCCACGTTGCTTCGGCCGATGAAGGCAAATTCGTGAAGGCGTCCTTCAGGACAGCGTTTGTAGTCGGTGTTCGATATTACGAACTCAGATGAACTTATATGCATTCTTTATATAGTTATTAGTTACTAGTTATTAGTGTATTCTTACTTCCTACTCCTTGTTCCTTATTCCTTATTACTTACTCCTTGCTCCTTAATAAAGTAAAGTCCTATGAATGTAAGCGTTCCGTTGAGAAGTAGGAGTTCGTAGCCCCAATGATATCCCCAAAAGTGCGATGTAATAGTGTTGATTATATAGCAAAGTATGGGTGATGCGATGGCTACGAGGGGCACTAATTTATCGTGTACTTGGTAGCGAGTGAATAGTCCAAAGGCAAATAGTCCAAGTAATGGTCCATAGGCATAGCCAACGATAGTATATATGGTGTCGATGATTGAACGATTTTGTGTGTAACCGAAAAGTATCACGATTATAGCAAATAGTGTACATACAGCGAGGTGAAGCCACCAGCGACGATGTTGGTCGTTTTTATTGCCTAATATGTCAACTGTTAGTGTTGTAGTGATTGAGGTTAGGGCAGAGTCGGCACTCGAAAACGAGGCTGAAATGATGCCTAAAACAAAACATATTCCAGCTATAGGCGACATGATGGTCGAAGCTACCATAGGCATGATTTTGTCTGGCTCGGCAGGAAGTGTGATGCCTATACGTTGTGTATAAATTACTATTAATGAGCCTAAAAGTAATAGTATAAAATTGATAGGTAAGAATGCTATACCATAACTCAACATGTTCTTTTGACTTTCGCGTAAAGTGCGACAAGTCAGATTTTTTTGCATCATGTCTTGGTCTAATCCTGTCATTACAATGACAATAAATATACCGCTAATGAATTGTTTCCAAAAATATTGAGGTGCCCGCCAATTTTCAAAATCGAAGATTGACAAATCTTTACGAATATAATCTATTAATTGTGCATTGTGCATTGTGCATTGTGCATTGAGAATATACGCTTCATAGCACATCACGCTGATGGCTACGATGAAAAAGAGCGTCTGTAGTGTGTCGGTCCAAACTATTGTGCGGATACCTGCGCGGTGAGTGTAAAGCCAAATGATAAGTACGCAGATGATTACTGTAAGCCAAAATGGTACGCCCCATTGCGTGAATATGAAATGTTGCAGCACGAGCACAGCGACATACAATTTCGTAGCAGAACTAATCATCTTTGCTATCACGAAGAACATCGACCCTGTGTGGTATGACGACGAACCGAAGCGTGTATTTAGATATTCGTATATTGATGTGAGACGTAGGCGGTAGTAGAGTGGTAGCAGTATGTAAGCCACTGCGATGTATCCAAAAAAGAAACCGAGACAAGTTTGTAGGTAGGTCCATCCCGATGCTGTAACCATGCCTGGTACTGATACTACGCTTATGCCACTAATTGAAGCTCCAATCATGCCAAAAGCCACGACATACCATGGCGAGCGGTGGTTGGCAGAAAAAAAAGCCTCGTTTGATGTGTTGTTTCTTGATGTCAGATGTCCGACACCAAGCAAAATAGCAACATATATTAGTAGTATAATGAAGTACATTTTATTAAGGAGTAAGTATCAAGGAGCAGGGAGCAAGGTCCTTAAAATTCTCAATTCTCAATTATATTCCTATATCTTTCTTTTATTTTCTTTAATCCAGCGCGTTGCATAGGGCTGAATTTTAGTCGTTTGCTGAATTCGGAGCGAGTCATTGATGTCCAATCTATATTGAAAATACCATCAATAGGTTCTAATTCTGGATGATTATGTGGATGCGCAAATCTATTCCATGGGCAAACCAATTGGCAGCGGTCGCATCCATATAGGGTATTGGTAGCCAACTCTCTCAATTCTTCATCTATTTCGCCTCGCTTTTCGATAGTTTGATATGAAAGGCAACGTCGTGCGTCAATGTAGGAATATTCTATATTGCTCCCCTGTTTTAGGGGAGCTGTCCGAAGGACTGAGGGGTTAAATTGTTTACTGTTGACTGTCGACTGTTGACTATTAATTATAGCCCCTGTTGGACAAGTCTCGATACACTTTCTACATGTGCCACACCGATTTTTTATTGGCGTGCTTGGCTCTAATTCGAGTGTAGTGATTAGTGTGCCGATGAATGTGAAAGTGCCAAACTTAGGGTTGACCAACATACCATTTCGTCCAATCCATCCCAATCCAGCTCTTACAGCCCAAGCGCGTTCCATTACAGGTGCCGAATCGCAAAATACCGCATATTGATGAGGCATTATCTTGTTTATCTCTTCTGCCAACGATGTCAATTTCGACTTTACAATATGGTGATAATCATTACCATAAGCGTATGCTGCAATTTGAGGTTTGTCGGTCGGTTGCCACTCATGAGGGTAATAATTCATCAGCACCATAATCATTGACCGAGCACCAGGTAATAGCTCCTGCGGATTGGCGCGCATTTCGATATTGCGTGCCATATATTGCATTTCGCCGTGATAACCATTGTCGAGCCACTCTCGCAATCGTTCAATTTCATCATCAATCGGCTCAATACGTGCCACACCCCAAGCATCGAATAAAGTTGAGAGTTGAGAGTTGATAATTGAGAGTTTTAGGTGTGACATATTATCATTGTTAATTTTAACGTAAGTATATATTTATTTTTTGATAAAATTAATTTTAGACAGAATGACATAAAGACAAACTTTATTATTTTTGACATACGCTTCGCTAAAAACTAATGTTTTTATCTCTGCGAAAAAATGACAGATTTTGATGCTGGTAGGTTTGTCATTTTTTAACCAAGATACGTCGCAGACGTAGCGAGGTATATGTAAAAGAAAGATATGTTCTTATGTCATTATGTCTAAAAAACATAATAATATGTACTTATGTTAAAATAAAAACTTTTACTTTGTAAGTCGGTTAATTTCTTTCTCTACATTTTCGTGGTTGTAGCGACCGATGATGTTGCCTTCTTTGTCCATGAGGAAGAAGGTAGGCAATTCGCTGATATTGTATGTTGCTAATAGTGTCGATTGCACCGATGCTTCGTCACGCACGCAAACCCAAGGTATGTTGCGTGTTTGTTCTAACCAGAGTAATTTGTCGGCATCTAACGATACTTGGTATATTTCCAATCCAAGTTCGTTATACGTAGCATACAATTCTCTCAAAAACAAAGTGTGAGCTGCTGCCTGTTCCATAGCGTATGCCGAGAAATCGATGAGTACCACTTTGCCTACGTAGTCCGACAATCGTGTGGTTTCTCCGATTCGGTTAGGTAATGCGATTTCGATGAAGCCCTCTTCTGTAATATTTTCCACTAATTGTTGAGCCGATAGTTCACTATTACGTTGTTGGCTGATAGCCAAAAGCACATTTTGTTTCAACTCCTTAGTACGTTCATAATCTGCATAATGCAAGTCCCAAGCCGTAGCCACCGCATTCCAAAATGGCAAATCTTCTTTGTTGTAAGGAGTCATATAGTAAGCCCCTTTTATTGTTTGATTTATAGCATAATATGCTGCTGCTGAACGAGGATTAGCAAGTACGATTTCTTGTGCTAAGCGTTTGTGAGCTGTAAGCATTTGAGCCACTTTGGCTATATCGCCTTCGATAGCAACACGTTGGAGCTCGAAGTTCGAGTTGCGAAGGCGTTGAATGTCGAGCGAAGTTTCTGACCCACTGATGCTCACATTGTTCAAATCCTTAGCTGACCCAGTGATGCTAATCTCTGTAGTTGCCGAATCCATTGCAAATACTACCGACTGACCACCAATGCGCACGCGGTAGAAATCAGGGTATTGTGGTGTTTCAACAGCAAAACTAAAACCACCCTTAGCATCCAATTTAGCCGAATCGAGTAGAGTAGTAGCAGTCAAACCTGTGTACTCTAAATAAATAGTTTTGCCCTCAGCATCGGTAATTGTACCATTGATACTGCTTTTAGGCGTACATGCTGCAAATAAAATAATTGTAACGAGAAATAAAAGTGCTTTTTTCATATAATTTTGTTTTAATTGAAGACAAAATAACATAAAAACATAATTGTTATGTTTATAAAATAGATATTATAATTTATGTTATTCAGTTCTTCTGTCTTTTTATATTTTACCAATTTTTATACGGATTCTTAAACAAACAAGCATTGTAATATCGAGCATCGCCAGTCACCTCTTCGCCTACAAAGTCAGGCAACTCAAACACATCATCCTTATGCTCTAATTCGATTTCAGCCACCACAAGTCCTTCATTGTCGCCATGAAACTCATCTACTTCCCACGTGAAACCCTTATGTTCCACTATATAGCGCGTCTTGTCGATTATAGGTTGTTGGCAAGTGTTGTGTAGCATCGCCTCCGCATCAGCAACAGGAATTTCATATTCATACTCATTACGAGCAAACCCGATAGTAGCATTTTTTATTGTCAGATAAGCCTTATCGCCTTTTATGCGTACACGCACCACGCGGTCATCTTCGCTACAGATATACCCTTGCGATATGCGCTGCGCCTTGCCCGACTTATAGTTGTCGTTAATAACAAGATATTTACGTTCAATCTCAATCATATTTTTTTATAGTCAAAAGTCTATAGTCTATGGTCAATAGATAATGATTTATAGTCGCACCAAAAGATTGGTTGCTCAATATTCTCCCCCTGTTTTAGGGGGAGTACCCCGAATGGGGGAGGGGTTATTGTCTGTTGACTTTATAATGCAAAGATACAAATTTTCACCGACATCCACAAAAAATAATTAAGAATTAAAAATTAAGAATTAATATTACCCTCATTGCTCATGACCTTGAGTTACCATTCGGTAATTTTTCAATTCTTAATTTTCAATTCTCAACTCACAATTCTCAAATTTCAACTCTCAACTTTCAACTTTCAACTAATTTTGCTCCCTCCACCATCAAAACAAAATTCTTTACATATTGCAAGCCGCATACCACAGTGTCAAGCAACCAAGTATTGTCATCTATTTGTGTGATAAACTTTTCTGACATTGGGAAGCATTCCAACATCACATTTCTTGCCCTCACATCCAATTCCATTTTAATTCTGTATCGTTCCTGACTGCTATAGCGGGAAATATCCACGAATCCCATTTCGTGTTTTGCCTCACAAGTCCAATCATTTGTCATCACTTCTACCGTTTTAATTCTCACCGTCTTAAACAACTTATTTCGTCTATCTTTCAAGTCGTAGCACCACACCTGATTATAATCCATTGTGAAAGCAAACGGTTCTACCCATCTATCGCGCACTACGCTAGAGTTTGATGAAGCATAATTTTTCAGTTTCACCTGTTTGCGCCCCTCGATAGCCTCAATTAGCGCATGCACATTTTGTGCATCCTTGCCATGCACGATGCAATCAGCCCTGATGAACAACTATATACTGCAGCCAATTTCCGTCGCAACGTCTGTTTCAGCACATTACCATTATCCAACGCCTCAATTAACCTATTCACAATCCACGCCTCCTCTTCAGTGAAATGCACCAACTGCGCAATGTCGTCATACTCACTCATATTCAGCAATCGAGGTACATTCCCCTCTTTCTGTATCACGTACCCCACCGACTTAAAAGTATCCATATACCTATAAATCGACCTCGATGACATCCCCAACACCTCTGCCAACTCATTAATAGTATAATGCCTCTTTCCCGACATCAACTGCATCAGCCTTAACACTCGTTCAATTTTTGGTTGATCCATAATGAAAAATTTTTTAATGATTAGTCAATTTTGTCGAATGGAAAAGTTAAAATAACACTCATTTTGTCGAATGAAAAAGTTATTTTCTGCAAAAACAATATTTTGTTTTATTAATATTAAATGAGGTATAAATTAATACGTAAAGTCCTCAACGAGGGCTAACTATGCTTAACTGCTGGTGACTGAGTGAAGCGAAGGAACCAGCAGAAAGAAAATACTCATATATATCGTCCCCAACGGGGGCGAATAAATTATTTAAATTACTACTCTAATCAATCTTTCACTTCCTTATTTCTATTAATATAAATAATAACTCCCACTTGATGAGATGGATGTTCATCTTTTAGTAGTCGTTGTACACGGATTTCGAAAACATCGTTATATCTCATATCCAAGAATTTGGCAAGCATTTCATTTTCTTGAGCTGGCACATAACCTAATTTCCACTCATTGTAATAAATTGCAATAGCATTTACATCTACTTTGTTGTATTCATCTCTGACCAATTCCAATTTAGTTCCTACCTTGAGTTCTTCAAGAGCCATACAACCATCATAGTAGTTAAAACCTGCAATAAAAAAAATTCGCAAAATGCATTCTTTCATGTACCTTTTTCATAACAATTAAAATTTTAAGATTAGTAAATAATTTATAATTTCACGATGCAAAGGTACAATATAGTTTTGACGGTTTTTGTCAATGGTGAAAATATTTTTGGGAAAGCTGAAAAAATGTCATTCTACTAAGGAGCAGTTTGCTTGTAGGTTGTTATGTTTTTGTATTTGTGCGTCCCCGATGGGGACGGAGTGGGAGGGGTGTTGCTTTTGTCCGCAAGTGATTTTTGTATTCGCTTCGCTACTACAAAAATTACATGCGGTTACTAGTTGTTGGACATCTTTGATGTCCTTGTGTTTTTTGTATCTATTTTTCTACTACAAAAATTACATGCGGTTATGTATAGCTCGATATCTTCGATGTCCTCTTTTTTCTCATTAAAACAACTTAAATTCGTTACATTGCAAAAAAATAATAATTAGGTGTTTTTATGTCAATTTTTTTTTGTAACTTTGCACTTTGTCTAATTCATAATTCATAATTCATGATTCATAATTATTTCTTTAATCGAAATATTGGTTTTGTGCTTTAGACAAGAAGTTGATTATTATGAATTTAATTTTTAATAAATAACAAAAAAACAAAATAATTATGTCGAACAAAAAAATTCAACAAGAACCAGATGAGTTGCAAAATGTAGAACAAGCACTCTCTAAAACTGAACAATTTATTGAAAATAACCGCAAAAATTTGGTTATTGGTCTATGCGTAGTTGCTGTTGTTGCTGCTGCTATCGTATGGTTTTTCAATGGCTATGTAGCTCCTAAAAATGTAGAAGCTGGTGATAAAATGGCTGCTGCTGTGCGCTATTTCGAACTCGATTCTTTCGCTCTTGCGCTTAATGGCGACGGTGTGAACGAAGGATTCATCGAAATTATGGATAACTACGGCGTTACTGAACAAGCAAATCTCGCTGCTTTCTATGCTGGCGTTTGTGAATACAAACTCGGTAACTACGACGAAGCTATCTCTTATCTTAACAAATTCAGCGCTGCTTCTGTTAACATGGAGCCTGCTGCTATCACTTTGATTGGCGACTGCTACGTGGCAAAAGGTGATGCTAAAGCTGCTGTGAAATATTTCGAAAAAGCTGGTGCTATCGAAAATAAACTTACTGCTCCTCGCGCTCTCAACAAAGCAGGTATTGCTTACGAATCAATGGGTGAATGGGCTAAAGCTGAAAAATGCTACCAAACTATTAAATCGGTTTATTTCGATTCACAACTCGCAATGGAGATGGACAAACGCATCGAACGTTGTCAAGCAAATAAATAATAAGGAATAAGGAGCAAGGAGCAGGGAGCAAGTTCTCTGGTCTTGATTCTTATAGATGATAAAAAAGAGGGATGGCTTTTCGGGTCGTCCCCTTTTTTTCAATTAATAATTAACAATTAAGAATTAATAATTAATAATTAATAATTATTGTATAGCTCGTGCCCTTCGGTTTTTAATTCTTAATTTTTAATTTTTAATTTTTAATTTTTAATTCTTAATTAATTTTATGGCTACAAAATATCACAATCTCTCAGAATATGACGCTAACACTTTGCCTACGGCGGAGGAGTTGGCTGGTAAGAAATTTGCAATCGTAGTTGCTGATTGGAACGACAATGTAACTCACGCTCTCTGCGATGGTGCAGTGGAAACATTTATTTCGAACGGAATTTCGGAAGAAAATGTCGAAATTTTCCACGTTCCTGGAACTTTTGAGCTCACTTTTGCGGCTTCTAAACTCCAAAAAACAGGAAAATATGCCTCAATTATCGTAATTGGATGCGTAATTCAAGGCGATACACCTCACTTCGATTACGTTTGTCAAGGTGTTACTCAAGGTATCACACAAGTGAATGCCGAGGCGGATTGTCCGGTGATTTTCAGTGTGTTGACTACGCTTACTATGCAGCAAGCTACTGACCGTGCAGGTGGTTGTTTGGGTAATAAAGGAGTAGAAGGTGCAGTTACTGCGTTAAAAATGGTGAAAATATTTGGTGGTATCAAATAATTTTTGTAACTTTGCACTCGCAATTCGGGGATGACTCGGTTGTGGTAATGGGCAGTTACCAGAGTGGCCAAATGGGGCTGACTGTAACTCAGCTGTCTTTCGACTTCGGTGGTTCGAATCCATCACTGCCCACGAACGTTAGTTCAATTTTTGCGGAAGTAGCTCAGTTGATAGAGCATTAGCCTTCCAAGCTGAGGGTCGCGGGTTTGAGCCCCGTCTTCCGCTCCAATAGAGACGCAATATGTTGCGTCTTTTTTTATTGTATTTATTTAGGGTAGGGGTATTGATTAGGTAATGAATAAAAAATAAAAAGCAGCGTTACATTAACGCTGCTTTTTGTTTTATCTAAGAATGTGTTATATTATCACCTTTTGAGTTTGGTTGTTGATTTGTATGATATAAACGCCTTTTGGTAAATTGTTTATATTGATTGATTCATTGGTTGTTTTCTTATAAACAACTTGTCCGTTGATATTGTAGATTGATATGCGACTGCGTTTGTCGAGTTCGATGCGAATGCCTTCTTGAGTATTGTAGATTGGTAATGATTGAATTTTTATAGTAGGTAATGATGTTGGGTTGTTTGGTTTATTGGGGTTAAGTTTTGCGCCTGAGTATATATTGCCGTAGCGGTCAACTATTTTTACGTTCCAAATCTTATTTTCGTATCGGTCGTTAAACTCGAGTGTGTTGAACTCGGTAGTGTAGGTAATGCCTAAGAGATTTTCTGGTTTGCAACCTTGCGATTGGGTGAGGGTGGTGTCGTAGCAATATATTGCAAAGCGATAGTTCTCTTTTGAGCAATCCCAAGTGAGTTGGTTTTTTGTTTTATCGAGTGTGAGATTGGTTACCTCTGGTGATTTAGGTGCACGACGCCAAGATATTGCAGGCCAAAGGGCGATGTGTTGGAAATGATTGTCTGGCAAATATGTGAAATAGCCTTCATCATTGCTGTCGAAGTAGGTATTTTTGCCATCGCGGTTTTGCCAATAGGTGTTGTTGTAGAATATCATACCTGTGGCTTTGTTGTCTTCGCGGTTGACATTGACTTGGTTTGAGAGGTCGGCAGGAGGGTTGAAACGTTTTCCGTCGCCATTGTTTGCTACATCGTTGCTCGTGAAGAGAGGACGATTGTATTTATCGGCTAAGTCGCTCCACCAATTGCAGAGTGTTTCGTAGTCTTGTCCAGGTTTATATGTTGGACTTGAAGATAGTGATGGCCAATATAGTTGAGGTGAGATATAGTCGATATAGCCACGTTTGAGCCATGCTGCAGCATCGCAATATAGTACTGAATAGGCATCTTGTCCTGAGATACCGGAGGCAGGTGTGATTTTGTCGTAAGAGGTGTAATCTTCGTTGTAGACATAGCGTGTTTGGGTGCTATAAATACCAAAAGGGCCTATGCCGAAGCGGAGGTATGGTTTGTGGGCTTTTACGCTATCTAATACTGATTTGACGAGTATGTTTACGTTTTCGCGGCGCCAATCGTTTATGTCGAGGTCGAAAGGATTGTTTGTTGCAGTTTGTTGAGTTTCGTTTTCGGCATATTCGTTGTTGGGCATAGATTTATAGAAATAGTCGTCGAAAATGATACCATCAATGTCGTATTTAGTAATGATTTCGGTTATGACATCGAGAGTATATTTACGTACATTAGGGTTGCCTGGGTCGAGGAATGCAGTTGAACCAGAGCCAATACGCCAAGAATCTTTGACTTGTGGGGCATTGATTGAATATTCGCCTATGCGATAAGGGTTGATCCACGCGTGGAGTTCGATGCCACGTTTGTGAGCCTCTTCGATGGCAAATGCAAGAGGGTCGTAGCCAGGATTGGTGCCACGAGAGCCAGTAAGTGAACTCATCCACGGTTCGTATGACGATTGGTAGAGTGCATCGCCGTGAGAGCGAACTTGGAGCATTATGGCATTGAGATTGCCTTGTTTAGCACGTTCGATGATAGTTACTAATTCGGCTTTTTGAGCAGCTATTTGAGTGGCGTTGTCGGGGTCGGTTATTTGAGTTGTAGGCCAATCGATATTCCATACAGTGGCTACCCAAGATGCACGAAATTCTTTTTCTTGAGCGTTTAGATTGATGCATATTGCACAATGCGTAATGCATAGTAGAATGATTATGAGTTTTTTCATATTTTAGTGGAGAGAATTGATATTAATTGAGTTCGTCGAGTTCGAGCCAACGGAGTTCTTTCTCGTCGAGGAGGTCAGTTATTTCTTGGAATCGTTGTGATTTTTTGATTAAATCATCGTTAGATAGAGAACCAGAGGCAAGAGCTGATGATAATTCGGATTTCTCTTTTTCGAGGGATTCGATATCCTTTGTAAGTTGTTCGTACTCGCGTTTTTCGTTGAAAGAGAGTTTGCGTTTGCCTTCGGTATTGTTGTTTTTTGATTGAGTGGATGTAGGTTTTGTTGATTGTGCGGATTTTTTGGCAGCTTCGGCTAATTCGCGTTTTTCCTCTTCTTTGAGTTCGCGCCATTGGCGATAGTCGGTGTAGTTGCCTGGGAAGTCTTTGATTTTGCAGTCGCCTTGGAATACAAGTAGGTGGTCGATAACCTTATCCATAAAGAAGCGGTCGTGACTAACTACAATAACGCAACCTTTGAAGTTGATAAGGTAATCTTCTAACACATTGAGGGTAGCAATGTCGAGATCGTTAGTCGGCTCGTCGAGGATGATGAAGTTAGGACTGCGCATCAATACGGTGCAAAGATAGAGTCTGCGACGTTCGCCACCTGAGAGTTTGGCAATGTAGTCGTGTTGTTTTTCAGGCGGGAAAAGGAAGTGAGTGAGGAATTGAGTGGCAGTCATTTTGCGCCCTCCACCTAAATCGACCTCTTCGACTATTTGACGTACAGCATCAATGACTTTCATGCCATCGTTGAATTGTATGCCTGATTGACTATAATAGGCAAATTTGACAGTTTCGCCAATGTCGAATCGGCCACTATCGGGAGCAACTTCGCCAAGAAGCATTTTGAGGAAGGTAGATTTGCCTGTACCATTCTTGCCAACGATGCCAAGTTTCTCATAGCGAGAGAAGTTGTAGTAGAAGTTGTCGAGAATTTTGTAGTCGCCAAAGGCCTTGCTAATATATTGAGCCTCGAATATTTTAGAGCCGAGATAGGCAGATTTGACGCCGAGAGAGACCTGTTTTTCGGCAATACGCTGTTTGGCACGTTGCTCAATTTCGTAGAAAGCATCGATGCGAGAGCGAGATTTGTGACCACGCGCTTGTGGTTGACGGCGCATCCAATCGAGTTCGGTGCGATAGAGATTTTGGGCACGAGCAGTTTCGGCATTGAAGTTAGCAATGCGAGCTTCGCGTTTTTCGAGGTAGCAGCTATAGTTGCCTTTGTAGTGGAATAGTTGGTGTTGGTCTATTTCGAGAATATCGGTGCAGACATTGTCTAGAAAATAGCGATCGTGAGTGACCATGAGGATGGTCATCTTTGAGTGATTGAGGAAATCTTCGAGCCACTCGACCATTTCGAGGTCGAGGTGGTTGGTTGGCTCGTCAAGTAATATAAGGTCTGGCTCGGTAATGAGCACATTGGCAAGAGCTAAGCGTTTTTGTTGTCCACCAGATAGTTGTTCGACCTGTTGCTCGAGATTGTGGATATTGAGTTTGCCAAGAATTTGCTTGATGCGCACTTCGTA
>JAZOMI010000132.1:0-13057 GCA_045653825.1 Candidatus Aphodosoma sp.
GCAACTCTATCATACTGAGGATTTAGAAGAGATGTGGCACAAGATTGCTCCACAATACATGGTGGATGCAGTGCCCGAAATTGCTCAATATCCAACTGTGGCTATTGCTTGGGCTGGTTATATTGGCATGGCTCTTGCACATCTATGGGATAAGGATTGGGACGAGGTGCTTCGTCGCGAAGATGTATATGCTTCGTTGCGCGACCCTCGTGGTTTCGACGAGATGGACGAGTATATCATCGAAGGCGTGATGGGTTATCTTCTTGATAGCAAAACTGCTCAAGGTTTCGAAAATCTTATGCGCTCACTCTCGCAAACTGCGTTGGCTCAAATCCGTCACGAGGAGATTGAGCCTCAAAGCGAAATGGCATTCCACGTATATGCTCGCACCACAAAAGTAATGTTCCGCATAGGAGCAAGTTGCGAACTCTATCGTCTTGGATATAAATACCAAAAAGTAGAACAATAATGAGGAGTAAAAAGTAGAGACGCAATATTTTGCGTCTCAAATGCGAAAAATTCTCAAAATGGACATATTTCTTTTCATATTAGCAGCAATATTTATGATTTTGGGTATTGTAGGTTCGATAGTACCTGCATTACCGGGTCCTCCATTGAGTTATGTGGGATTATTGTTGCTACAATTTACCGATAAAGTGCAATTTTCTACATCGTTTTTGTTGTTGTGGGCTATTGTTGTGGTGGCGGTTGTAGTGCTTGATTATTACCTGCCTATTTGGACTACGAAAAAAGTTGGTGGCTCTAAATCAGGTATAACAGGTAGTATAATAGGTATGGTTGTGGGTATTATATTCACCCCTATCGGCATGATACTTGGCACACTTCTTGGTGCTATAATCGGAGAAATCATGGGCGGTGCATCAGGCGATAAGGCTTTAAAGAGTGGTTTGGCTACCTTTGTTGGCACTATGTTAAGCATTGGTATCAAAGTGATTTTGTGTGTATCTATGACGATATATTACGTTATAGAATTGTTTTAAACTATTTACATGTTATATGGTCTAATAGGTATGAAGGAGGATATTATTATGAAACGATTGATTTTATTTGTTTGTGCATTGTGCATTGTGCATTGTGCATTTTCTCAAAGATATGATTACGACGACATCTATTTTAATCCTAAAAAGGACATAAAAAAAGAGGTTGTCAAAGAGGTTGATGTTCTTGTAAATGAAGAACCTGTTGTGCAAGAAGGCTCTTATTCTGATGATGGAATGTCTTACACTGCTCGTATCAATATGTTTCATCGTGCTGATAGTGATACTACGCAAGACCGTTTAGCGCATATTGCCGACCCTAATTATACAACTAATGTCTTTGTACTTGCTGATGGTCAATATGTTGTAGATGTCGATGGAAATAATATCGAAATCACAGAGAATTATAATTATCCATATATGGATTGGAGTAGTTATTATTGGAATCGTCCATATTATTATGGACCATATTACTCTTCAAGTTATTATTGGAATCGTAGCATGTATGGTTGGAATGGCAATTATGGTTGGTCGGTAGGTTTTTATGACCCATATTTCTATGGATTCTATAATCCTTGGTATGATCCATTCTATACTCCTTATTGGGGATATGCAGGATGTTACGACCCATATTGGGGACACCATCACCACCACCACCATCATCATGGTTATTATCCTCATTACGATAATGGACCACATCATCCAAAACCAAATTGGGGTGATTATGTAGCACGAGGCAATGAAAATGAACGTCGTAATGTGAATAGCACTTCGAGAGTTGCAGCAAATGTTGCATCTGCCACTCGAGTCTCTACATCAACTACATCTGCAGCTATGCGACGTGCAAGTGATGCAAAAGTATCTACTTCAACTGTTCGTGGTGCATCTACTTCAGCAAATAGAACAACATCTACAACTACAACAACTAACACTCAACGTCGTAAAACATCTACATCGGCATTACCAGCTCGTCCAACTTCGACACGAGATGTTTTACCTTCCTCTTCCTCTTCAGTAATGCGTACTACATCAACAGCCAAAAGTACCCAATCTACAACTACACAACGTTCTACTTCTACAGTAAGAAGTAGCTCTTCTTCTACACGTTCATCTTCTACTTATCGTCCTTCATCATCTTCAACACGCTCATCGGGTGGTTTCAGTGGTGGTAGCAGTAGTGGCGGTGGTCGTTCAGGTGGTTCAAGTAGTTCTTCAACTCGTCGTAGATAGTAGATAACAGATAATATATAATGGATATGAAAAGAATAATAATATCAATTTGTGCATTGTGCATTATGCATTGTGCATTTGGTCAAGGTTTGATGGATGCCTCAAAGTATGCTAATACAGATATTTTGGGTACTGCTCGCTATATGTCAATGGCAGGTTCGATGGGTGCGCTTGGTGGCGACCCTTCTGCTGTGCTCGATAATCCTGCCGCACTTGGTATTTATCGTTCGTCTGAATTGAGTTTCACTCTTAATGCAACTCCTTCGGTTACATTCGCTACTTCGCCTACCAATGCAGTGAAACAAAACGATTTCTTCTTTAATTTTAATCAATTGAGTTATGTGGTATCGTTGCAGTCGGGTAAAGATAATGGTTATGTGTCAAGCAATTTCAGTTTCACCTATAATCGTCTTAAAGACTTCCACCGTCAAACATCTGTTGCTGCAGAGGGTACACCATCTATGACTAATATGATAGCAGATTTTAGTGCAGGTTTCTATCCTTCTGAAATTCATGAAGATAATCTCTATGCACCATATCTTTCAATTCTTGGTTATCAAGGTTATTTGATGGACCCGATGATTCCTGATTCGATGTATTATACACCATACGCTTATAATACTAATCGCATGGCATATCAAGGCGAGGAGAGCGGACGCATTGATGAGTATAATTTTTCGTATGCTGCCAACGTAGGCCATTATCTCTATATTGGTGCAGGTATTGGTTTGCAAACGCTTAATTATCAACTTATCTCTAATTCAGGCGAGATGTATGATAATGGAGCAAGTGCAATACTAAAAAACGTATTTAATTCATCAGGTGTAGGTTGTAATCTCCGTATAGGTGTGATTGCACGTCCTGTGTCGTGGATGCGTATTGGAGCATCGTTCCAATCTCCTACATGGTATAATATGACTGACAGTTATTATGCTAAAATTGTGGGTGATGGAACTTCTGCCGATTATGCAAAAGTTGAATATTCAACACCAAGATCGCAGAGCAATTATGGTTTTAACTCTCCTCTCAAAGCACAAGCATCTGTTGGTTTTGTAATTGGTAAAGTTGCTCTTATCAATGTTGATTATCAGTATGCCAATAATCCAGGGATGCGTTTTAAAGGTGAAAAGTCAGACTATATCTTTGCTGAACCTGAATTTGTATATGAAAATAACGAAATTAAGCAACAATCACTAGCTACGCATACAATTAAAGTTGGTGCTGAATTCCGTATTGCATCACAATTCTCATTCCGTGCTGGTGCTGCATATCGTACACCTAATCTTGCTACAACTGCTTCTCGTACGTTGCTAGATAATACAACACGTACTGATATGGAGGTATTTGCCGATAAAGGATTGTTCTATGCCGCAGGTGGTTTTGGCTATCGTTACAATGGATTTGGTATTGACTTGACATACGCATATAGTCAACAGAATCAACTATTTTCGCCATATCAGCAAGGTGCGGAATTATTGGGTAATGGTTATTATGGAGTCGAAGAACCAAAGATACAACAACGCTTAGCTAATATCAAAACTATACGTCATAATGTCGTTGTTACGATACTTTATAAATTTTGATAAGTTTTATTATAAAATCAAATAATCCGCTTTCTACTTGATGTAGTTAGCGGATTATTTTATAAAAATCGCACTGCCATTTGTTGAGAAAAATTCCTATAAAACAGGATTTGAGGGGTTCCAACTCTTTGTAATCTGCCGACCACCGCAGTGGTTACAACTCTTGCGAGAAGCGCAGCCCGCCATTGATAAAGGAAGTTAGCCTCGGTAAAAATAAATAATTGTAGAATTTTCCAATCTCAGGCTGATAGTGCGATATGTTTTTGTTAAATTTTTTACAAAGATAATGTCATTTATTGATTTATGCAATAGGAATTAAATATTTTAATGTTTTTTTAACTTTTTTTAATAGATGATAGATATGATGAAAATTATTTTTTAATTTATATAATAAATCAGATTTGTTTTGTATTTATGTATAAAGTACAATATTGAAAATTGATAATAATGACTTAATAATCAGATGTATTTGCTTGTTGAAATAAACTATTTTTGTAATTTGTTTATGTAAAATATTGTATAAGTCAGAAAAAAGTTGTAACTTTGTAATCTGTTTCTTTAGTATTAAAAAATATATGAAAAAAAGTCCATTACAATTAGCGCGTGCATCTTATCAACCTAAATTGCCCGCTTCTCTTCAAAAAGGTGTGGTTTTGTCTGAGGGTGAAGCTACTGAATCAGTTGCTAATCAAGCTCAGATACAACAACTTTTCCCTAATACCTATGGAATGCCACTTATTAAATTTGAACAAGGCGTTGACAAAGAATATCCTGCAGTGAGTGTGGGTGTGATTCTCTCTGGTGGTCAAGCACCTGGTGGTCACAATGTTATTTCTGGTCTTTATGATGGACTCAAACGTCTTAATCCTAAAAATCGTTTGTTTGGTTTCTTGGGTGGTCCTCAAGGTCTTGTTGACCATAAATATATCGAACTTACAGAGGAGGTTGTTGATGAATATCGCAACACAGGTGGTTTTGATATTATAGGTTCAGGTCGTACTAAATTAGAAGAAAAATATCAATTCGACCGTGGTATAGAGATCTGCAAAGCTCTTGGTATCAATGCAATCGTGATTATTGGAGGTGATGATTCTAATACAAATGCTTGTGTGTTGGCAGAGTATTATCTCCAAAAAGAGTGCGGTATCCAAGTGATTGGTTGTCCTAAAACAATTGATGGCGACTTGAAAAATGAGATGATTGAGACTTCGTTTGGTTTCGATACTGCTTGTAAAGTTTATTCAGAGCTTATTGGTAACATCCAACGCGATGCTAATTCTGCTAAAAAATATTGGCATTTCATTCGTCTTATGGGGCGTTCGGCTTCACATATTACGCTTGAATGTGCTTTGCAAACTCAACCAAATATCTGTATCATTTCAGAGGAGGTAGAGGCTAAACGCATGACACTCAACCAACTTGTAGATTCAATCGTGAAAGTTGTTGTTGACCGTGCAAATCATGGACTCAACTTCGGTACAATCCTTATCCCAGAAGGTGTTATTGAGTTTGTGCCTGCAATGAAAAAGTTGATTGCTGAATTGAATGATATTCTTGCAAATAATACAGAGTTCAACCTTATCCTTAACTCAGATGAAAAACGTGAGTATGTGCGTTCACGTTTGTCAGAAGAAAGTTGTGGTGTTTATTCTGATCTTCCAGTTGCTATTGCACGTCAATTGACTCTTGATCGTGACCCTCATGGCAATGTGCAAGTATCTCGTATTGAGACAGAAAAACTCCTTATTGAGATGTGTGTTACAAAACTCAACCGTCTTAAAGCTGCTGGTACTTACAAAGGTAAATTCTCTACCGTAAACCACTTCTTTGGTTATGAAGGACGTTGTGCTACACCATCTAACTTCGATGCAGACTATTGCTACTCACTTGGTTATACAGCAGCTGTACTTATCTCAGAAGGCAAAACAGGCTATATGTCAAGCGTGCGCAATCTTACTGCTCCAGCAGAAGAATGGATAGCAGGTGGAGTACCTATCACAATGATGATGAATATGGAACGTCGTCATGGTGAAATGAAACCAGTTATTCAAAAAGCACTTGTTCAACTTGATGGCGAACCATTTAAGTATTTTGTAGCACATCGTGAAGAGTGGGCTAACTCAACAACAAGTTATCTTTTCCCTGGTCCAATCCAATATTATGGTCCAGATTGTGTATGTAATCAACCAACTCGCACACTTGCGCTTGAACATCAAAAATGATTGTAGAAAAAATAAAAAAAAGCATCGCACTATAAATTAGTGCGATGCTTTTTTATAAATAAATTTGATTATTCAAAAAGTTTATTGAAGTCTTCTACTGAAATTTCAGTTTCAACTACTTTTACGCTATTGCGAATTACAGCAAATACTTTGTTTTCGAGAGCTTTTTCTGCAATGTTTTGTACTGTTTCTTTTTTGCTCAACATCTCTTTAGCATAGTTGTCGAGAATATCATCAGGTACTGAAGTCATACCGTATTGAGCGAATTGGATTTTAGCCATACGACGAGCAAAGAGGTTGATGTCTTCGCGTTCAACTTTGATGTCGTTAGCTTTTACTACTTTGTTTTTGAAGAGATACCATTTGAGGTCAGCAAGCATAAGAGCGAAGTCTTTCTCAACAGCCTCTTCAGTCATATTTTCTTGAGTAGCCAACACCCAACGTTTCAAGAATGCTTCAGGAAATGTAAGTTTGTCGAGTTTTTTAGTGAAGTGTTCTTTAACATCTATGCCGAATTTGTATTCAGAGTCTTCTTTGTAAGATTCTTTGATACCTTCAGCCACTTTAGCGCGGAATTCTTCTTCAGTTTTCACTGTACCTTCGCCATATACTTTGTTGAAGAGAGATTCGTCGATAGCTGATTCTTCGTAGTGAGTGATAGAAAGAATTTCGTATTGGAAGTCGCAGTTGATTTCAGCAGCCTCTTCTTTAGTGATTTTAAGCATAGAAGAGATTTCAGCTTCATTCTCAAATGCTTTGCGAGGGTTGAAACGAACTACGCTATTAACTTTTGCATCAGCAAAAAGAGCTTTTTGTTCGTCATCTTTCATATAAGCTGAAGAAAGAACAGCGTCTTCTACTTTGATACCACCTTCAACAACGTTGCCTTCAGCATCGAGTTGGAGCATAGTACCTTTGAGCATATCTTTAGCATCTTTAGCCTCTTCTACTTGAGTGTAAGAACCAAAGCGAGCAGCATATTGTTTTACTTGAGCATCAACCATTTCGTCAGAGATAGTGATGTTGTAGTATTTGATGCTGTCTTTTTTGTTCATAGTAGCTTCGAATTCAGGAGCAAGAGCGATGTCGAATTTGAATTCAAAGTCTTTCTCAGCGTCGAAGTCGATGTTGCGTTCTTCGTCTTCTTTGTTAGGAAGAGGTTCGCCGAGGATGTCAAGTTTGTTGTCAGCGATATATTTGTACAATTCATCTTGCAAAAGACGGTTCAATTCGTCAGCTTTCACACCACGACCATACATTTTTTTTACAAGACTCATTGGAGCCATACCTGGACGGAAACCAGGGATGTTAGCTTTTTGACGGTAAGATTTAAGTGCTTTTTCTACTTTTTCAGCGTAATCAGCCTCTGTAACTTGAAGTGTAAGCATTGCGTTTACAGCATCAATGTCAGTTCTAATAATGTTCATTTTCAGTTAGTTATTAATTGTTAGTTATTAATTATTCGTAATATCAATACTAGCTTGCAAAGTTACTAATTTTTTTTTATTTATACAATATAATTTGTTAATTTTTAGTCGTATGTGAGTCTGTGGGTAAATTATAAAAAAATAACAATTAAAATAAACCGCAAAACTCTTGCGTATATTGTTTTTTATTTCTAAATTTGCAATGTATTTAAATTATTAATTAATTTGATCAATAAATTGATTATATATCTTATTATAAGTTTGAATTATGAATATAAAACGATTATTGATTATCGACCGTTGTTTGCGTGACCGTAGTCGCCAATGGAGTCTTGATGATTTGATTGAGGCTTGTTCTGCTACTGAAAAAAATTCGCGTCGCTCGGTGCAGGCCGACTTAGAACTTATGCGTAGCACAGAAAGAGGGTATAGTGCTCCAATTGTGGTGGTTGATAAAAAATATTATATTTATAAAGATGAGAATTATTCGCTTGTAGATCAAGCTTTGAGTGAATTAGATAAAAAGAATATTGAGGTTGCGCTCTCTATTTTGAAAGATTATTGCGCATTCGGTCGAATGGAAAAGATAGGTAGTCGTTTGTTTGACTTACATTGTTTGATTTCAGAGTGTGTGGGCATGGAGCGTCCAGAAATGTTTGGAAATTCTAACATCGAACCTATGCAAGTACGTTTATGGGTTGATTATGAACGTGCAGATGGTATACGCAATAATCCATTGCATCAATCGCAACGCTTAGAGCAGGAAGAGATTGACGGAAGTATCAATATTTTGCTTAATATACCTATTACTGAGGAGTTTGAAATATATTTAGCAAAAAACAATAAACAGATAATAGTCAATTCTCCTACATCGTTGGCTAACAAGGTTAAGAAGTTAGTAGGCGAATAAAATTACGAAATATAAACTATAGAGGCTGTGTTGAAGTTTTGTAACTTTACGCAGTCTTTTTTTTGTATGGAAATAAGAATTGAGTTGAAACTTTGGTACAGATTTTGAATTTTCGTAGTGTGTAATCTTATTGTTTAATAACTGTTGATGGTCGGATTATTGACCGTTGGCATATAAAAACCTCTTTTATTATGAAAACCAAAACTTTACAATGGATTGTAATGGGATTTTTTGCTCTTGGTTTTATTGGTTTGGCAATACCTTGGACATTCCCATTTTTTGTAGTGCTCACGCCGTTGGCAGTCGTAGTGGCTTGGGCAATGTTGATTATGGCTCACGAGCGTCCAATTGATTGGCGATTTTTTACAGCCTTAGGCATCGTGTTTGCACTGAGCTATATGGTCGAACTATTGAAAGTTCACGTCTTCTTTGTCGAAGACATGTTTTTCTTTGGCGATAGTTTCGGACCCGTGTTGCTGAATATCCCTTTGTTAATAGGGTTATGTTGGGTGGCATTGTTGTATATTTGTGCTGCCGTAGCAGAGCGGTTGAATACCAACGCAGTAGTCAAAGTGTTGGCAAGTTCGGGTTTAGTCGTTTTGTTCGACATTGCATTAGAGCTCGTAGCGCATAAACTCGACTTTTGGTATTGGACGTGGGAAATCCCAATTTGGAACTACGTTATTTGGTTTGTCTCAGCGATGGTTATGTTTACAATTATGAAACTATTCAGAGTTCGTATCGAGAATCGCCTAGCCACCACTATGTATGTCACCTTAATCATCTTTCTTCTGCTCCTTCACGTTATTATATAGTTGTAGCATAACTACTTAAATATAAACCTCGCCACATGCATCCATTTGCGTGTGGCGAGGTTTTTTATGGAAGAGTAATTGAAATGTGTGTTAAATATTGTTAAATATGCTAATTAGATATATTTTGTCAAAAGTTGTCAAAACGGAGGTGTAACTTTGCAGCGTAAAATATGAATGTTTAAAAATTGTTTTATTATGGCTAGAAGAAGAAAAAAATCGGAGTGTGAAATAGCGTCTTATGATACAACAAAGAGTTTCATCGACAATTTTGAGATTTTGGTAGAGGCTGCAGTGGATTGCGAGTTACAAGAATCGTTTGTTGAGCAGTATCGGGAGTATATCAATGCAGCGTGTGATGTGCTTAAACTCACTGAACAAGAGGTGCTTTTGTTGTGCCCGTTTCTAAAGAATTCGGATAAAATATACGATTTTGGGGATATGGCAAGATTCTACGATTGTACGTCGATGAAGATTATGCGTTATACCTCTGCGTTGAAAGCGTTGTATAAGAAAGGGTATATTAAGAAGGATAGGCATCCTGGCAAAGAAGGGTTTAAAGTTTCGTATGATGCGCTTGAAACAATAAGTCAGGGTAGGAGTCTCGAAGATGGCGCACCAGGGAATGAGTTGTCACCAATGGAATTTATGAAGAGATTGAATGCTGTGTTTGAATCTGCGCGAAGACGTAGTTATGATTTTGAGACAGGACGAAGATGTAATATCGAGGGAAGTAGTGTAGATGATGAGGTGATGATTTTGTTACGTAATAATACCCATCTCAACATTTCATGTCGAATACTCGATATGCCAATATCGAAATTAGATAAAACCATATTACTCTATTTCTGCACAGAGGCAGTGTGGGATAATAATATGAATATTGATTGTGATATAATGAAGCGCATTTTCGACTCAGATGGCCTTTTTGCATATCGTGAGATATTGGCTGGCGAGCACGAATTGGCAAGAAGAAGGTTGATTGAAGTGGTGACCGAGGAGGGGATGTTTGGCGAGGGAGATGAACTTTCGTTAACTGAAACGGCTCAAAACGATTTGTTAAAACCTGACTTCAACTTCGTACAAAAAAAGAAGGGTAAATCTTTTCATAATGTACTGAAAAGCAACCTTATCGTAGAGAAGAGTCTGTTTTTTGGTGAGCAAAACAAGGCTTCGCTCGATACGCTTAAAGAGTTGTTAGATGAAAAACGATTGGTCGATATACGCCAGCAGTTGCATTTTAAAGGATGGGGATTGGGTTTTACATGCTTGTTTTATGGTGCGCCAGGTACGGGCAAGACCGAGTCGGTGTTGCAACTTGCGCGAGAGACAGGGCGCGACATCATGCAAGTCGACATCTCGTCGGTGCGCACCAAGTGGTATGGCGAGACAGAGAAATTGGTGAAGAAAGTCTTCACCGACTATAAAGATTTCGTTGCGCAGAGCGAGAAGACACCGATATTGCTCTTCAACGAGGCAGATGGCATATTGTCGGTGCGTAGCGAGTTAGGCGCAGATAGCACATCGTGCACTAAGACCGAGAATGCCATTCAAAACATATTGTTGCAAGAGATGGAGACCTTCGATGGCATCCTCATCGCAACCACTAACTTGACCAACAATCTCGATGCAGCCTTCGAGCGCCGATTCTTGTACAAAATCAAGTTCGAGAAGCCCGACCTCGAGGCAAAAAGCGCGATATGGTGTTCGTTGATGCCAGGGTTGACCAAAGACGACGCCCTCATCTTAGCATCCGAGTATGATTTCAGTGGAGGCGAAATATCCAACATCGCGCGTAAATGCTTCATCAACGAGCTGTTGTTTAATCAAACCACCACTCTAGAACAGATAAAAGCAACATGTTCTCAAGAAAAACTAACCAAACGAGTGAAAATCGGTTTTTGATATCAATAGACGAGAATTTTATCAAAGATGTCAAGATTTTTCAGGAAAATAATTTTAACTTTGTTGTTGGAAAAATATATAAGATAACATGTTAAAAAACATAGTAAATAAATTTGCAAACCACGAAAAGATTGACTACCTTTGTGGGTATAAAAAAAAGCGAGACCCGAAAGCCCCGCTTTAAATGCTTTTCACAACGGAATAATCCTTATTGTGAGTTCCATCAAATTTTATGGTGCAAAGATAGATACTTTTTTCGAAACCACCAAATAAAATTTGATGAAATTTATAACAAAAGCAATAATTTTCTGAAAATAAATAAAATAATATAATACTATGAAAAAAATTCTTGGACTTGACCTTGGAACCAATAGTATTGGTTGGGCTGTTGTTGAAGCATCAACAGCTGATAATGGCGAATTATTACCTAAATCTATTTTAGGAGCTGGTAGTAGAATCATTCCTTCTGATAAAGTTGATGATTTTGAAAAAGGTAATTCTGTTTCTCAAACTGCCGAAAAAACGAAATATAAAGGGATGCGTACAATTAAGGAAAGAAAAAAATTGCGTAGAACTCGTTTGAATAGGGTATTGAGAGAAATTGGTTTTCTTCCTTCTCATTTTGATAAAAAAATAGATAGGTATGGAAATTTTGTTGATTTCACAGAACCTAAAATATGCTGGAATGTAGATGAAACAGGAAAAAGTCACTTCTTGTTTGAATCGTCTTTTGATGAAATGATAGAAGATTTCAGAAAAGTACAACCACAATTATTAGAGAAAGGAAGAAAAATCCCTTATGATTGGACTATATTCTTTTTGAGAAAAAAAGCACTATCTCAACCTATTTCAAAGGAAGAATTGGCTTGGGTTATTTTGAATTTTAATCAAAAGCGTGGTTATTATCAATTGCGTGACGAAGAAGAAGTTGTAGAAGATGGAAATGAAGAAACCATTATAACTGCTAAAGTTTTAGAAGTAATAAAAAGAGAACCAGATAAAAAAGACTCTCGTAAATATTGGTACGATGTTAAGCTTGAAAATGATTTGCTTTATCAAGCTGCATTTATGAATGATATATCTTATTGGGTTGGAACAGAGCGTGACTTTTTGTTGAATTCAAAAAAACTAAAAGATGGAACATTGAAAAATACTTTATCTTTTTTGCCTACATTTGAGGAAATTGATTCAATGAATGATACGCAAAAAAATAAGATGTATGCTAAAATCAAACTTAAGACTGAAAAATTGATTGAAGATACACGAAAGACTGTAGGCGAATTTATCTATGACTCTCTTTTACAAAATCCTGATGTTAAGGTTGCAGGTAAATTGATTAGAACAATTGAACGCAAATTCTATAAAGAGGAGTTGATAAAAATTTTACGCAAACAAAGCGAATTCCATTCAGAACTTCAAAATAGAGAGTTGTATTTGCAATGTGTAAATTCATTATACCCAAATAATAATGCACATGCTCACGATATTTCATCTAAAGATTTTGTACATTTATTTGTCAATGATATTATTTTCTATCAACGGCCACTCAAAATACAAACACTAGGTACTTGTCCATTAGAAAAACATATTTTTGAGAATAAGAAAACTGGCGAACGAGACCAAAAACACAACCTGCCATGTATTGCTAAATCAAATCCTTATTTCCAAGAATTCAGATTATGGCAATTTATCTCAAATCTAAAAATCTATAAGAGAGAGGATTCTGTAGATGGTTCGTTGAAATTAAACGTTGATGTAACAAATCAATTTTTATCATCTGCATCTGATTACGAAAATCTATTTAATTATTTGAATAATAGAAAATCTATTAAGCAATCAGTTCTTTTGAAAGACCACTTTGGATTGAAAAAGAATTCAGATTCTTATAGATGGAATTATATCGACGATGATAAAAAAGAGTATCCATGTAACGAAACAAGAAGCGTATTACTAAAAGCATTAGAGAAAGC
>JAZOMI010000133.1:0-10020 GCA_045653825.1 Candidatus Aphodosoma sp.
CGTGCTCGCCACCTCGCTTTGCTCCCTTATGTAACTGATATGTTGAAATAATAAAACTGGAGGAATATATATGGAACTTATTTTGAAAGAAGACGTAGCTAACTTGGGCTACAAAGACGATATCGTAAACGTAAAACGTGGTTACGGTCGCAACTACCTTATTCCTACAGGTAAAGCTGTAATCGCTACTGAATCAGCTCGTAAAGTGTTGGCTGAAAACCTTCGTCAACGTGCTCACAAATTGGCTCAAATCAAAGCTGATGCTGAAGCTATGGCTGAAAAAATCAACGGTCTTGAAATCACTATTGTTACTAAAACTTCTGCTACTGGTACTATCTTCGGTGCAGTTAACAGCATCCAAGTAGCTGAAGAATTGGCTAAACTTGGTCACGAAATCGACCGTAAAACTATTGTTATCAAAGACGCTATCAAAGAAGTTGGTACTTACAGCGCAGTAGTTAAACTTCACAAAGAAGTTTCTGCTACTATTACTTTGAACGTAGTTGCTGAAGCAGCTGCTGAGTAATTTGTTACTTACAACGTAATAATATAAAAATCCGTCATTCGAAAAAAAGAGTGACGGATTTTTATTTGTTATGTTAGAGGCTTATTATCTGTAACTTTTCTTTTTATTGTTACCTCCTGCTATGCGGTAACCAATTGATGCCTGTATGGAGTGTAGTGGTTTTTCGTTAAGTGTTGTACCTTCGGTATTTTGGTATTTATAAATGTCTTGAATTAGGTTATATCTTACGTCAAGCGTAATTCGCCAAATGTCAAATCCAATGCCACAGTCAAGTCCTAAACGAGTATTGCGTAAAGTTTGTGTAAACGAATCGAAATCATCAAAAGCATCTGTGATAGTTGAGCCTATATTGAAACTGAATTTTGGTCCTGCCATCAAACGCATTTTGAACATTTTGGTGTTTGCTAGGTGAACACCAAGTAAAATAGGCACATCTACTGTATTTATTTGGTATTGTTTATTATTGAATATATTTGAATTTTCGTAATTAAGTGTACTATTACAATTATAGTAATTAAATAATGCTTCTGGTTGTACATACCATGTGCGACCCATTCGCATAAATAGGCCTAAGTGAAAACCATTTTGTAGATTATTTGAAACATCAAAAATATCTTCGTATGATTGATTTTGTTCAAGAGTAGCACTATACCCACCCCTTACACCAAGCGAAAACCATTGAGCATGTGTACAGAGTGTACTTATAAAGAATAAAATGAATATGTAACCTCTTCTTTTCATTGTCTTTTTTTATCTAAACGTTTTATTTTTTAGTATATTGTATGTGTTTTTCTTAATGTTAGATAAAAAATGTATAGGAAAGTTTAATAACATTGCCATCTTTACGTCTAGTATAGTGTAAAGATGGCAATGTTAATTTATTTTTAGGCGATTATTCCCAATCAAGGATAACTTTACCGCAGATACCTGATTCCATTACGTCGAAACCTTTTTGGAAGTCATCAACTTTGAAGTGGTGAGTGATAACAGGAGTAAGGTCAAGACCAGAAACAAGCATTTGTTGCATTTGATACCAAGTTTCCCACATTTCACGACCATAGATACCTTTGATAGTGAGAGATTTGAAGATAATGTCGCTCCAATCTACTGTAGTTGTAGGAGGAAGAATACCAAGTTGTGCGATTTTTGAACCGTTGTACATGTTAGCAACCATGTCGCGGAAAGCGATAGGCGAACCTGACATTTCGAAACCTACGTCGAAACCACGGATGCCGAGTTTTTCCATAGCACCAGCAACTGTTTCGCCTTTAGCGGCATTAACAGTCATTGTAGCACCCATTTTTTTAGCGATGTCGAGACGATAGTCGTTCAAGTCAGTAACTACTACGTTTTTAGCACCAGCAAAGCGAGCGATAGCAGTAGCCATAGTACCGATAAGACCAGCACCTGTGATGAGAACGTCTTCGCCCAACAAAGGGAATGACAATGCAGTGTGAGTAGCATTACCGAATGGGTCCATGATAGCAGCCATATCGTCAGAGATACGGTCGTCGAGTTTCACTACATTAGATTCTGGAATGCAGAGATATTCAGCAAAAGCACCATCGCGGTTAACACCAACACCGATGCTGTTTTCGCAGATATGTTCTTTACCACGGCGGCAGTTACGGCAGTGACCACAAGCAATGTGACCTTCGCCTGTTACACGGTCACCAACTTTGATATTTTTAACGCCTGGACCAACTTCAGCAACAATACCTACGTATTCGTGACCGATTGTCATTGGAGTTTTGATTGTTTTTTGGCTCCATTCGTCCCATTTATATATGTGGAGGTCAGTACCGCAGATAGCAGTTTTTTTGATTTTGATGAGAACATCGTTTACACCAACTTTTGGCATTGGAACATCTTCCATCCAAATACCTTTGGTTGCTTCTTTTTTTACTAAAGCTTTCATATTGTTAAGATTTATAGATTTAAGACACGAGATGCGAGACGTTTATTGTCTTTTGTCCCGTGTCTTTTATCTTATGTCTATGAATATTATTTAATCACGCCGAGTTCTTTACCGATTTTAGTAAATGCGGCGATAGCTTTGTCGAGGTGTTCTTGTTCGTGAGCAGCTGACAATTGAACGCGGATACGAGCTTCGTTTTTAGGAACAACAGGATAGAAGAAACCAGTTACATAGATACCTTCTTCTTGGAGACGAGCAGCCATTTGTTGTGACAATTTAGCATCGTAAAGCATTACAGCGCAGATAGCTGATTGAGTAGGTTTGATATCGAAACCAGCAGCAAGCATTTTTTCACGGAAGTAGTCAGTATTTGCGTGAAGTTTGTCTTGCAATTCGTTAGTTTCTTCCATCATTTGGAACATTTTGATACCTGCAGCTACTACCATTGGAGGCAATGAGTTAGAGAAGAGGTAAGGGCGTGAACGTTGACGGAGAAGGTCGATGATTTCTTTTTTGCCTGTAGTGAAGCCACCTACTGCACCACCGAATGCTTTACCGAGTGTACCAGTGATGATTTCTACTTGACCACGGAGGTTGTGCAATTCTGTAACACCACGACCAGTTGCGCCTACAACACCTGCAGAGTGTGATTCGTCAACCATAATCATAGCGTTGTATTTGTTTGCCAATTCGTAGATTTTGTCAAGTGGACAAACGTTACCGTCCATTGAGAATACACCGTCAGTAACGATGAGTTTGAAACGGCAGTTAGCTGCTGCTTGGAGTTGTTTTTCGAGGTCTTCCATATCAGCGTTAGCATAACGGAAGCGTTGTGCTTTACAAAGACGTACACCGTCGATGATAGAAGCGTGGTTCAAAGCATCAGAGATGATAGCATCTTCGGCTGTCAAAAGTGGTTCGAATACACCTCCATTAGCGTCGAAACATGCAGCATAGAGGATAGTATCTTCAGTGCCGAAGAAGTTAGCGATAGCTTGTTCGAGGTCTTTGTGACGATCTTGAGTACCGCAGATGAAACGTACTGATGACATACCGTAGCCACGTTCGTCCATAGCTTTTTTAGCAGCTTCGATAAGAGCTGGGTGGTTAGCCAAACCGAGATAGTTGTTAGCACAGAAGTTCAATACTTGTTTGCCAGCAACAGTGATTTCTGCACTTTGAGGAGAGCAAATCAAACGTTCGCTTTTATAGAGGCCGGCTTCTTTAATAGCATCGAGCTCGGCTGTGAGATGCTTTTGAAAATCGTTGTACATAACGTTAATGATTAGTTATTAGTTATTAATGATTAGTTATTAGTTATTGTTGTTTATAGAATCTATAGAATTTATAGAGGCTATAGAATCTATATTAATTATGCATTACTTAAAATCTTGCTACAATTTCGATTACTAGTTTGTCGTTGTCATCGGCACTTATTGTGCTCCAATCGTTGTGGAAATATTTTTCGTAGTTGATTCTTAATTCTGCTAATATTGGGTCGGCAAGACTGAGGGTTACGCCTGCTGTAACGCGTTGACGAGCGGGAGTTGAAATTTCGCATACTCGCATTCCCATTTCTCCCACTATGGCTTCTTTACATTCGTAGTCGTCCGACATCATGTCGTATCTGCCTAATATCCTTAAATGGTGAAACACTTTTGGCAGCATAATATCGTAGTAGGCTATACCTGTAAAACCATACGATGGTTGGTGCAAACATTCACCTTTTTTATATGTCTTATATAACCCCTCTGCTTCGAGATGTACTCCATAGAAATCGGCACGCATACCGACGTCATAAGAATTCATTCTAGAGTAATCCGATTTTACTGATTGCCAGTTGAGGTCGAAAGCAAAGTATTTGCAAGTATTGAATATCAATCGAGCTGAGTAATTGAAACTTTGTTTCCATACTTTTTGGTCGTATAGCCCATTGCCATTATATACACCCACAATAGCTTCGATTGGTACATACTCTTTTGCGTTATATCCAGCAGTAAAACCTACGTCGCGAAGGTTTGCAAATTTGCCTGCAATGAATGCTGAATTGGCAAATAATACATTGTGAGGTGAGCGTAGGTTGTCGGTAGAGAAAGGCATTTTCACCTGTCCTAATGTCAGTGCCAAACCTTGCATCGGCATAACTCTCACGTAAGCGTCAAGAATACGAGTGTTACCTCTGTCGGACAATTCGACTTCGGCTTTGTATGCTACCATTTGGTGTACGTTGCCCGTAACTGAAAAACGAGCATTGCGCACTTGGAAGCGACTTGCATCTAATTGAGGAGAATATTCGTATTTTGCTCTTACCGTACCGTGAATTTCAGGTACGTAATCAACAGCATCCATTTTTTCTTTCTCTATTCGCTCACCTTCGGCATTGGCTGTATGGTTGGTATTTGCAAGTTTTTCTACGAATGCTTGTTTTGTAGAATCGTTTGCAAAACTTAATAACGTAAATAGAAGAAAAAAGATGGTTAGTTTTATTCTCATTGTTTTAGTTCTTTTTCGTAGAATTCTTTAACAGCTTTCATGTCTGTCAATACTATGCCGCTATTATTGATTTCGCATTCCAACTCTGTGGTTGTTAGTATGCCTGTGTTTACAGCAAAAGTAAATAGGCCAGCAGCCACACTCGAGCGAACGCCTAATGGCGCATTTTCTACCACGAATGCTTCGTTAGGTTTTACGCCAGATTTGCTTAATGCTATAAGGTAAGGTTCTGGGTCAGGTTTACCTTTTTTCACGTCGAAGGCAGTAACCATTTTTTCTTTGCAGAATATGCCCGGAAACCATTTCTCCAATCTCTCCAATAGCGATTCTTGTCCTGAGCCTGTAACTATATAAATATCAACGCCGTCTGTTTTTAGTTGTTGTAATAGGGGCAAAATGTCGGGGATGCGTTCTATTTTAGATATAGAGTTGAAACAATCGCTTTTCTCTTTGTACATCGATTGTATTTCCTCTTCTGTAGCCATGCGACCTTTGTGTTTTAGGAACACCTCGTTTATCACGCTTGCACCCGTTCTACCTTCGCAAACGTATGCGTCATGTAGTTCGAATGGTATTCCGTGAGCATTCATTGTGCGCTTCCAAGCCTCGGCATGGTAGGGCATTGAGTTGAATAGTACACCGTCCATGTCGAAAAATGCCGCCTTTATATTGAGTGATTCGTATTGATATTTAGATAAATAACTTTTTATTGCTTCGTTCATGATAAAAAACATTCGTGCACACTAAATCAATGTACAAAGGTAATATATTTTTTTTGTTTTATATACTTTTATGGCAATTTTTTTTAATTAAATTTTGTTATTCCCAAAATAAACACTATCTTTGTGTCAAATTTAATATGTATGAGTAAAATTGAGACATATAAACCGGAAATTTCGGTCGATTGTGTAGTATTTGGTTTTGATGGTACACGCCTTAAAGTGCTATTAGTTCAGCGTAACGACGAAGTGCCAGATGAAGAATTAGAGGGTTTTAATAATCGAAAATTGCCTGGAAGTATTATTTTGCCGAATGAAGATCTCGACAGTGCAGCATATCGTATTTTAGAGGAATATACAGGTTTGGCGAATATCTATTTGCATCAGTTTAAGGCATTTGGTAGCCCTAATCGTAGCAGTTATGCCGACGAGCCATGGATGGAAAAGGTGAAACGATTGAACATTAGTCGTTTGGTTACTGTGGGCTATGTTGCTCTCATTAAGATAAATAACCGTGTAAAACAGCAAGCCTCAAGTCAAAAAGGGCAAATTGTTTGGCTTAATATAGAGGATTATCGCCATGAGCATTTGGCTTTTGATCACAAGGAGATTATTACAGCTGCACTTGAAAGTATTCGGATAAAATTGCGTTATGAGCCACAGTTGATGTTTGAGTTGTTGCCTAAAAAATTCACAATGACTCAATTGCGTAATCTTCATGACACCATTTATCAGAAGAAGAGCGATGTGCGCAATTTCCAAAAGCGCATGATGCAACTCGAGGGCATCTCTGCACTTGCCGAAACCGAAGTCGGAGTTCCTCACCGCGCTGCTCGGTATTTCACTTATACTAAGCGAAAGAATAGGAACGATTAAATTTATAAGAAAAGACTCACTACAAACCGATGTAGTGAGTCTTTTTTTTTGTCTTTTTGTGAGTTCGTAAAAATACCTATTTTTGAGTATTGCGGGTGGAGAGGGGGTGTTGTAATTTTGCAATGTCAATGGTGACGGAAATTGTTTTTATTAAAATTGAATATGAAAATACGTTTATTTATTTTGTTTTTGTCTTGTTTTGTGGCATTTAGCGTGATGTCACAAGATGGTTTTGTTTCGGGAATAGTGCGTGAGTCGGGTGATGTAGTTGATTTTGCAACGGTCTATTTGAAGAAAACCAATTATGGTTGTATGACCGACGAAAATGGCGTTTTTGAAATGAGAGTACCTAAAGGTGAGTATCTGCTTGTGGTGTCGGCTGTGGGTTATGAAAACGTAGAGCGTAAGGTAGTGGTGGTAGCAGGCGAAACTACACGTGTTGACATTCAGATGAAGACGGCTGTAACAGAATTGGAAGAGGTGGAGGTAGTTTCGTCGGGAGTGAGTAGGGTGAGAAATTCGGCATTTACGGCTTTGGCTGTAGATACTCGTGATTTGCAAAATAGCACTAAATCGCTTGGTGATGCATTGGCAAAAACACCTGGATTGAAATTGCGTGAGTCGGGTGGTGTTGGGTCGGATATGAATGTGATGTTGGATGGATTTAGTGGTAAGCACGTGAAGGTGTTTATCGATGGAGTGCCACAAGAGGGGGTAGGAGGGTCGTTTGGACTGAATAATATACCTGTGAATTTTGCAGAACGCATAGAGGTGTATAAGGGCGTTGTGCCTGTTACTTTTGGGGCAGACGCGATAGGAGGAGTAATAAATATAGTGACAAAAAAGAGTGTGCTCAAGCGTCGGAATTGGTTTCTTGATGCGGCATATTCGTATGGGTCGTTTAATACGCATAAATCGTATGTGAACTTTGGGCAGACTTTGAAAAATGGATTTTCGTATGAGGTGAATGCTTTTCAGAATTATTCAGACAACAACTATTGGATTGATGCCGCAGTAGAGGATTTCGAGACAGGGAGGATAGATAAAACCAAGAAAGAGAGGGTGCAACGCTTCAATGATACTTATCACAACGAAGCTGTGGTGGCAAAAGTTGGGTTGGTTGGAAAATCGTGGGCAGATAGATTGATGTTTGGTTTTACTTTTTCCAATATGTATAAAGATATTCAAACCGGAGTGCGTCAGGATGTGGTGTATGGTGATAAACATCGTAGGGGCTATTCGTTGATGCCATCGTTGGAATATCGTAAACGCGACTTGATTGTTAAGGGATTGGATGTGGTGTTTACAGCCAATTATAATAACAATATATCGACAAATGTGGATACTTCGGGCGTGAAATACAATTGGTTGGCCGAGACAAAACAGCTTAATTCGCCAGGAGAGCAATCGTTGCAGCATACCAGAATGGAAAGTGACAATTGGAGTGCTACGTTGTCGATGGATTACAGATTAGGTGATGCGCATAAATTCACGGTAAACCACGTGATGAATGCGTTTGATAGGGAGAATACGTCGCTATTGGCAACAGAGGCACAGACTTATGCTATTGGAAAACAGACAGTAAAGAATATCACTGGGTTGGCGTATAGGTTGATGCTGTCGAAGGTGTGGAATGTGTCGGCATTCGGAAAGTATTATCATCAGTATGTGGCAGGTCCAATGGCAACAGATGCAAATCAGACCGAATTTGTGCGTACGGTGCGTCAGACCTCGTCGTTAGGTTATGGAGTGGCAGGCACATATTTTGTTATAGAAGAGTTGCAATTGAAGGCTTCGTATGAAAAGGCTTATCGTTTGCCAACGATAGAAGAGATGTTTGGCGATGAAGACCTTGAGATGGGCGATATTGGTATAAAGCCCGAAAATAGCGATAATATGAATCTTAACCTTGCGTATAACAGGAAGATAGGCGAGCATCTGCTCTATGCCGAAGCAGGTTTTGTGTATCGCAATACGAAGGATTATATTCAGCGCAATATAGCCGATTTGAGTGGAGGTAAAGTGGCGGCAACGTATATCAATTATGGCAAAGTGGAAACCTTAGGTTACAATCTTTCGGTGCGTTATGGCTTTGGTCGCTGGGTGAGCATAGGGGCTAATTTCTCTCAGATGGATGTGCGCGACAATATGAAAACTATGATTGGCACAACGATGCCAAATATAGGTTATCGTCAGAGGATGCCTAATCTGCCATATCTGTTTGCCGATGGCGACGTGACTTTTACATGGTATGATTTGTTCGGTAAGGGTAATGTGTTGACAATAAGTTATGATAATCAATATCTGCACGAGTTTTCGTTTTATTCGTCGGTAATTGGTTCAAATAAAGGCGAATATATGGTGCCGAGTCAGTTTTCGCACAATTTGGCAGTGGCATATAGTTTTGCAAAGGGGAGATATAATGTGTCGGTTGAATGTCGAAACTTTACGAATGAAAAGCTATATGATAATTTTAGTTTACAGAAGGCAGGTCGTGCTTTTTATGGAAAATTCAGAATATGTTTTAAGTAATGTAAGTAAAATAATAATAAAAAAATTAGACTATGAAAAAGAATTTATTTAAAGGCTTGCTATCGGCAAGCGTGATGGCTGTAGTTTTCACAGCATGTGAATCGCAAGTAGAACCACCAATGAATGATTTGGGTGGTGCGGAGTATGTAATAGCATCGTCGGTAACAGCATCGAATTCAACAACCAATGTGTTGATTTCGTCGTCGTCGCTCGATTCGGGCAATGTGTCGGTGATGGGCAATGGGTTGGTCAACGATGGTGCGACGCAATGGGTGTTTTATAAGGATAAGTATCTTTATGGATTGACTTATAATCAAGGAAATGCTGCCACAACACGTTCGTTTATTCGCAACGCAGAGGGTGAGTTGGAGGCACGTTCGGGCGAATATGCAGTTAAGAGATTTACTACATTTGGTGTTTATGACAAGTATGTTATGGCTACATCTACAGGCAACGGACCTACAGAGTGGGCTGACGAGAATGGCTATTTGCCAAAAATGTTTTTGGTGTCGTATCTTGATGTTGAGGCTGAAACATTTACGGCAAATCCAACTGATAAAGCCTATTTGTCGGAGAATTTTCTTGGCAATGGCGAGTATGTGACATTGGCCGGTATATTGGAGCGCGATGGCAAATTGTTGTCGGCGGCAGTGCCAATGGGATTGAGCCAATATGGAGTGAAAGATGGTGGAGGTAAGTGGATTGTCGAAGGTAACGAAGATTTGGTGAAAACCGAAGCTGGTGGTTTGGGTTCGGGAGCATATCAAAAAGATGAATTGCAATGGACACAATATCCTAACGAATGTTGGGTTGCGATATTCGATGATGCAACATTGACGTCGAAAAAACTTATTCGTACAGACAAGATTAGTTATGCTTGTGGGCGCAATAAATCGCAATATTATCAAATGATTTGGGCAGCCGATAATGGCGATGTATATGTGTTCTCGCCAAGT
>JAZOMI010000134.1:0-5031 GCA_045653825.1 Candidatus Aphodosoma sp.
CTTAATTATAAAAACCACAGGTGCCGACTACCTTGTTCGCAACGAACAAGGCGACTTCACATGTAAAATCAAAGGCAATTTCCGCATCAAAGGCATCAAATCAACTAACCCTATCACCGTAGGCGACCGCGTAGAATTCGACCCTGAATCGGGCTATATCACCGACCTCTGCGACCGCCGCAACTACATCGTGCGCAAGCCTACAAATCTCTCAAAACAACTCCACGTCATTGCCGCCAACCTCGACCAATGCGTGCTTGTCGTAACTATTGCCAACCCTACCACTGCCACTACTTTCATCGACCGTTTTCTTGCTACTGCCGAGGCTTACAACATACCTACCACTATAGTTTTCAACAAGATAGACCTCCTCGACGACGACCAACTCGACTATCTCAAGGCTATGGACTATCTCTATCGTTCAATTGGTTACAACACACTCCAAATCTCAGCTACTCAAGGCGTTGGCATCGACCAACTCAACCAACTCCTCAAAGGCAAAATCACTCTCCTATCTGGCAACTCTGGCGTAGGCAAAAGCACTATTATCAACCAAATAGTCCCTGATTCTCACGCTCGTACCGCTCAAATCTCTGACTACCACCACAAAGGCATGCACACCACCACCTTCAGTGAAATGTACGCCATCGACCAAGAATCATATCTCATCGACACCCCGGGCATCAAAGGTTTCGGCATGGTTGATATGCAACTCGACGAAATATCTCACTATTTCCCCGAAATATTCCGTATCTCTAAAGACTGCCGTTTTGGCAACTGCTCTCACACTCACGAGCCAGGTTGTGCAGTACTCGCCGCCCTCGACCAACACCTCATCGCCCAAAGTCGCTACCAAAGCTACCTCTCAATACGCGAAGACATCACCGAAGGAAAATACAGATAACAATGAGAAAAATTTATATTTTTTAGACATAATGACATAAAAACATATTTTTTCTTTTACATAATGATTTTGCTTTTTACTTCGTAAAAATCTCAATACAAAAGACATATTCAATATATGTAACTTCAAATCTGTCATTCATTTGCCAATAATGAAACTTTAGTTTCAACGAGGCATATATTAAAAAAAATAAAGATTATGTCTTTATGTCATTCTGTCTTATTAATAATTATGATACACAAACTAAAAATATTAACCCTACTCATACTTATTTCGTGCGCAATAAATGCGCAGAAATTTATATACAACATTGATTTCCTCACCTTTTTCGATAATCGAGAAAGCCACGTTCCGTCATACCCCTCAAAAACTCTGTTCGGCACACGACTCTCTCCCGAAATTGGCGTAGAATTCAACGACTCGCTCTATGGCAATCACCAACTCATCGCTAGTGTGTCGTACATCCAACCTTTCGGCTCTACATGGCGCGATATTCGTCTCAACCCCACTATCTACTACCGCTATCGCCAACATGGATTCAACCTCTCTTTGGGTTTCATCCCTTGGCGCAACATCCGCACCATCCTACCCGACTACCTATTCAGCGACTCGCTATCATATTTCTCGCCCAACATACAAGGCGTACACTTCTCCTACGCCTCTCGTCACGGATTTGCCGAATTCATCGCTGATTGGCGCGGTATGCAATCCCTCGAAACTCGCGAAGCCTTCCGCCTCCTCCTCACTGGCGAGTATCACTACCAATGTTTTTTCGCAGGAGGCAATGCCCAACTCAACCACCTTGCTAGTCGCTTCAATGCCTACGATGGTGTTTGCGACGACATCACTGCCCAACCATTCATCGGCTTCAATTTCTCACAAATCACCCCTCTCGATACTCTTGCCCTACGTACAAGCTATGTTTTCAGTTATCAACGCGACCGTAAAAACAACCAAATATTTATAAATCACGGCTTTCTTACCGAACTATCAATCAAATGGCGTTTCCTCGCTGCCGAAAACACACTCTATGTCGGCAACCCACTAATGCCTCTATATGAGCAATATGGCTCACTTCTCAACCAAGGCGAATCAATTTATCAACACTCGATATACAATAAAACCGAATTTTCCGTTTATATAGTACAATTCCCTTTTGTTGATGTCCGTTTCAGTTGGAATTTACACCACACCCCCAACCACCCACTCGCACATCAACAACTCCTCATCGCCCACTTCAACCTCAACAATTTAATGAACAAAATAAAAAAAGACAAAAGAACATAATAACAGAAAATTTCATATTTATCATCTAAAAAATTATGTCCTTATGTTATTCTATCTTCTAAAAATGTAATTATGAAATCACGCATTTGGTTAATCGTTTTCGCTGCCATAATAGTTGGCATATCTCTCATTTTTACCAACAAAATAGCCTCATCGCTTGCCAAAGAAGAACATCGTAAAATGGAAATCTGGGCAGAAGCCACACGCCTACTCCTCAACGACGAATACTCTGATTTCATTTTCAACATCATCGAAAAAAACGAAAACATCCCGGTCATTATCGTTGACGACCGCGACCGCTACATCTCTGCCCGCAACTTCAACGAGCCAAAAACCAACGTCGAACAATACTACGAACGCCAAATCCAACGCCTCAAAAACACCAATCCACCAATCGAAATAACTCTCGACAAAAACACAAAGCAATACATCTACTACGACAACTCCAACATACTCAAAACTCTCGAATTCTTCCCATACATCCAACTCTCTATCATTGCCCTATTCCTCTTGCTCGTCATTTGGGCTCTCTCAACCAACAAACGAGCCGAACAAGACAAACTCTGGGCTGGCCTATCTAAAGAAACCGCACACCAACTCGGCACACCTATCTCATCACTAATGGCTTGGAACGAAATTCTAAAAACCCGCATAGGTGATGACATCATCTGTTCCGAAATCGATAAAGACATCATACGCCTAAAAACCATCACCGAACGTTTCTCTAAAATCGGCTCAGTACCCGAACTAACCGAGCAAAACATCAGCGAACTAACACAACGAGCCGTAAACTACATGCTCAATCGCACATCTAAGAAAATCACCTATTCGGTCGAAGACACTACATCCGAAAACAACTGCCTCATCTCCCCTCCTCTATTTGAATGGGTAATCGAAAACCTCTGCAAAAATGCAATCGACGCAATGGAAGGCAAAGAGGGCAATATCGACTTCGAACTATTCAATCAAGAAGACTACCTAATCATCGAAATCACCGACTCAGGTCGAGGCATCGAACGAGGCAAATTCAAATCAATCTTCGAGCCTGGCTACACCACCAAACAACGCGGTTGGGGTCTCGGACTCTCGCTTGCCAAACGCATTATCGAAGAATATCACCACGGCAAAATCTTCGTCAAAGGCTCCGAAATCGGCTTAGGTACCACCTTCCGCATCGAAATACCAACCGTACAAGTTGAGAGTTGAAAGTTGAGAGTTGAAAATTGAGCACCAGAAGTCTTTGAACCTTTGGCGATAAAAATTTCAAAAAATAGAAAACCATAAGAACATAAATAATTTATCTACTTATGTTCTTTTGACTTTTCAAATAAATCAAAAAAAAACAAATAACCCTTTGCTATCTCAATTATTTTTTGTAACTTTGCACCGCTTTTTATAACATGGACACACTATCACTATACACCCTCCAACTTAAGACACTTTCAGAAGGAACACACCACTATGAATTTGATTTAGACAATCAATTTTTCATAGATGTTGAAGGTCCTGAAATCACAGCTGGAGATGTAAAAGCTGAAATAGAAGTCAACAAAACATCGCTAAATATCGAACTCAACATTGCTCTCAGTGGCAAAGTTGAAACAACATGCGACCGTTGCCTTGATGCACTTTGGGTTGATATTGATGTAGAAGAATCATTATACATCAAATTCGGAAAATCATATAGCGAAGAAAGCGACGATTTAATCGTAATTCCCGAAGACGAAGGTACTTTCAACATCGCTTGGACTTTATACGAATTTTGCGCACTTGCAATTCCGATTTGCCACTCACACCCCGATGGCGAATGCAATGCCGAAATGATGAATATACTCAACCAACACAGCGTACGCGAAATTGACGACGACGATGATAGCGATGATGATATAAAAACAAACGAGAATCACGAGGTTGACCCACGTTGGGCTGCCTTGAAAAATATTTTAAACAACTAATCATTTTAAGTTAAAACGAAATGGCACATCCAAAACGTAAACATTCGAAACAACGTACAGCAAAACGTCGTACACACGACAAAGCTGTTGCTCCTACACTTGCCGTTTGCTCAAACTGTGGTGCAATGCACATCTACCACACTGTATGCCCTGAATGCGGTTACTATCGTGGTAAATTGGCAATCGAAAAAAACGCTTAATCGTTTCGAATTAAAACAGTACAAAAGCGGACTACTCTTTAACGAGTGGTCCGCTTTATTATTAGTATCTGGTAAAAATAAAATAAAAAAGCTGAGTCATGTTGATATGACTCAGCCTTTTTACATCCTAATTAAATATTAGTCACCAAGTTTTGCACAGATGAATTCGCGGTTGAGGCGAGCGATATGTGCAAGAGAAACTGATTTAGGACACTCAGCAGCACAAGCACCTGTGTTAGTACAGTTACCGAAACCGAGTTCGTCCATTTTGCCAAGCATAGCTTTAGCACGGCGAGCAGCTTCAACTTTACCTTGTGGGAGAAGTGCAAGTTGGCTAACTTTAGCAGCTACGAAAAGCATAGCTGAACCGTTTTTACAAGCAGCAGCACAAGCACCACAACCGATACAAGATGCAGCATCCATAGCTTCGTCAGCAGCGATTTTGCTGATTGGAATTGCATTAGCATCAGGCACACCACCTGTATTTACTGATACATAACCACCTGCTTGCATGATTTTATCATAAGCGCGACGGTCAACAACCAAGTCTTTAATTACAGGAAATGCGTGTGAACGCCATGGTTCTACTGTAATAGTTTCGCCATCTTTGAATTTACGCATGTGAAGTTGGCAAGTAGTAACAGCAGAGTCTGGTCCGTGTGGGTGACCATTGATATAGAGAGAA
>JAZOMI010000135.1:0-2318 GCA_045653825.1 Candidatus Aphodosoma sp.
AACCCCCAACTCACCCTCCCATTCTCTATCCCCACCGAAACAAAAATTATCCCACAAAATAACACAAATATTCACAAATAAAAAGATTTGTTTTAATTCATAAGATTTACAAACAATTAAATATATTTACATACTATCAAATAATTCTAAAAAAACCTTATAAAAATTATCTGACTTTCAATATTTATCACTATCTTTGCAATGCAATAATTTCCCCTTTGTATCAAACATAAAAAACTATAACAATGAAAACAACACTAAAAATACTCGGATTACTCTTCATTATAGCAATAACTATAACATCTTGCGAAACTCCTTCAGATAGTCCTAAATATAATACCCCCATACACAAAGACCCTAATAATTCAACACCTATAGATTGGACAAAACTCCACCATATCCGTCCAACAAAACCTATCCGCATCCCCGACACTATGGCAATCCAAACAAAACCTGCCTTTTTAAAAGACTCATACAACACTATCATATACAATCCTCAAGACTCCATACCAAGAGAGTAGGGACACGTCATGTCATACCCAAATAAGCAAAGCGAATAAACATCACCATCTAAAACACAAATACCATGAAATCTATCCGTCAACTCTATAGCAAAGCCCTTCGTTGGCTACTTGGCGCTCTTGGAGTTACCTCTATCGCTTTCGTATTCCAAGCATGCTATGCACCATATTACGGCGACGACTACGACCGTTGCATCAATGGCGAAGTGCTCTCTGCCACAACCCATAAGCCTATCAAAGGCATCCGCATTACAGGCAACGACCAACCTGGTTATGTCGAAACCGACAGCGCTGGCGCATTCCACATCCACCTCCCACTTTCGCGCGACTACAACATCCGTCTCGAAGACCAAGACTCGCTCCGCGCCTATCTCCCTAAAGACACCATAATCCCCGACTCACTCTACAAAGGCGAAAAAATCATCATCTACCTCAATGAAATGAGGAATGAGGAATGAGGAATGAGGAATTAGAAATTGAGAAACACCAATAGATATATCATTCTGTCTAAAAATATTCTTGTCCTCCTGTCTTCCTGTCTAAAATAATAAATCAAATCCCATGAAAAAACTAATCGCCATAACGATAATACTACTTTGCACCCTTACGGCATACGCCGAAACTGCTGAAACACGCAAAGAAAACCCTCACGAAATCCGCATCGGCATCGCCGACGACCTATTCTTGCGTGGACTTGAATCCATTACAAGTAGCGACCTATTCCTCCCTCCTGCACAAGAGGGTTATCGCATAACAGGCTTCGACGAGCACAACTACCGCAGCACTGGCCACCTCTATGTTGAGTATCTCTATCGCATCAACCATTGGCTCGCAGTAGGTGCCAATTTCGACACTCGCACATCGCTTTGGCAACGAACCAACTACTCTGTCTGCCCACTCGAAAGCATAGTGAACACACAAAACCACAACGCCGTAGGCTTAACACTTATGCCTACCGTACGTTTCACCTATTACGACACCCCTTACGCAAGTCTCTATGCCTCAGTGGGTATAGGCGCACAAATGCAGATGTTCGACAACACAATCGATGCTATATATCCCATGCTCGACCTTTGCTATTTCGGCGTCTCACTCGGCAAAAACCATTGGTTCTGCGACCTCGAACTCGGCGTTGCCCCAGTGCCCTACTTCCTCGACCGCCTCTTCCGCTTCGCCGTCGGCTACAGATTTTAAAATAGAGTACAGATAACAGAGTACAAAATAATAAAATATAACCGCTATGAAAAAGTTAAATCGCTCTATCCTACGCAAGATAAATTATTGCATCGGTTTTATACTTTCACTATTAGGAGTTTCATTTACAGGATGTGCATCTAAATATGGATGCCCCCCTATTCAATCCGAATATGGAGTACCACAGGCTGAGTATCAAATATCTGGTCGTGTAGAAAATACTCAAAAACAAGGCATTCAAGGTATAAATGTATCACTAAAAGAGCCTAATTACAATATATTTGAAGGCAACCCTCATGCCGCCGACACAACTACTACCGACGGAGCGTTCTATATCAAATGTACAGAATTCCCCGAAAACAAAATTTGGCTCATAGCCGAAGACATCGACTCCACCGAGAATGGCTCATACCGATGCGACTCAGTTCTAATCACTCCCGAATTCAAAGACGTTCCAGGTAGCAATTGGCATCATACTGCTGAGGTAAAAGACATTGTCATCACCCTCGAAGAAGAGAAGAAATAATTTTATTCTCCCACAAATAGCACAAATAATCACAAATAAATTCGTGGAATTTGTGAAATTTGTGGAGCAAATAATAA
>JAZOMI010000136.1:0-15039 GCA_045653825.1 Candidatus Aphodosoma sp.
CTGCTGTTGCTAACACTGTTACAACAGTCAACGACCCTTGGAAAATCCCTGTTGGTCACCAACTTGACCTCTCGGCTAGCTATGCCTTCAAAATTGGCAACCTAAATGCTACTATCTTTGGTAATGTGAACAACTTGTACAACCACAACTATGTTATGGATGCTCAATGTGCTACCGACTCTAAAGGATGGCAAGATTGCTATGCTGTAATGTACTCGTTTGGTCGCACCTACACTGTTCGTCTAAAAATTAGCTTCTAAGAAACATTATGACTATGAATAAAAATATTATAACACGAATGCTTCTTGTTGTAGTTGTTGCCCTTTTGGGTTATGGTTGCGACCCTAACTACTTCAACGAGCTCAATCTGCCTGATTATGAAAACTCGGGCGAGATTACTGATGTAAAAGAACTTGCTCTCACCTTGACTAACGACGATTATGCTGCTATCGCAAAAAATGCAGATAATAAAGCTATTGCCGAAACTCAAGGCGAAGAGGCTATTGCCGCTCTCACTGCTATTGGCAAAAACCACTATTTCGCTAATGCTGACCAAGTTGCTGCTTATATGCCAGCGTTCCTCGGTCAAAAATACCCTGTTTTCGACAATGGTTCTATCGCATTGGTTACCTACACTATGGCTTTGGATGTTCCTGCCGATGTGGTTGCTATGAATGCTCCTACCGAATACACTCTCACTGAAGATGACTACAAAACTATTTGGGAATCTGACGTAGACTATGCCTCTGCTGTAACTCCTAAAACTATCAGCAAACTCAAATCGGTACTTCCTATCAACGAAGATGCTAAAGATGGTGATTACATTGTGGTTACTTACAACTACTCTGCCGACGAACCTCAAAAAGAAGAAGAAAAACCATCTGAACCTACTGAACCTGAAAGTAAATATACTAAAGTGCTTGGCACTGCTGCATTGAGCGAAAATGTAGAGGTTAAAGGTTATATCTCTGCTGTATCATCTCAAGGTCCTATCCTCACTGACGATGGTGGCTCGGTGCTTCTTTACAAAACTACAGGTTTCGAACTCGGCGACGAGGTGACCGCATTGGGTAAGATATCAGCTTATAACTGCGGTTTCCAAATCAAACAAGAAGACGTTGTAGTTGAAAAAACTGGTACTACAACTGTTACATACCCTACTGAAGTAATGGAACTTACTGGTGCTAAAATGGATGAACTCCTCACTACTCGCACTGCTGACGAATATGCCTACTATGCTAAAATGACTGGTACTGTTGCTGTTAGCGGCAACTACTACAACTTCAATGTGCCAGGTGCCGAAACTGCCGTAGGTAGCATCTATGGTGCTACTGACGAGGTGAAAGCAGCCCTTACTGATGGTATGGAATGTACGCTCTATGGCTACTTCTGCTCTATTTCTAAACAAAGTGGAGCACCTAAATTCATCAACCTTATCGTTACTTCTATCGAACCTAAAGCTGCGGGCGCTCCTAAACGCGCACTCAATGTTACAAGCGAAAAACAATATGCTTACTTCCGCCTCCAAGGTGGTCAATATGTGGATTGCAAAGTTGTTGCCGTACAACCTGCCGACTACACTGCTATGGGTCAAGGTTATGGCAACTTCACTAACCCTGCTCAAGACGACTACCTACCATCATTCCTTGGCGAGAAATATCCTTATGCTCAAGTTGATGATAAAGTTTATGTTGGCTATCGTTGCTACTCGGGCGGTGCTACAACTTGGAAAGTCGACGAATACGTATTCGCTGGTACTTGGACCAAAACTATCTACTTCACCGAAAAAGTCGACCAATTCCGTAAAGCAGAAGGTGTATGGAACATCGACCGTACTTTGGAACTCGACTTCACCAACACTTCAAGTACCGACACTAGAGCATTTTATCAATATTGTGTGAACTGGGTTTACGACAATAAAGACGTTCCAATGGGTGCTCCTGCTCGCGACAATGCAGGCGAAATCATCTCTACAGAAATCGTTCTTATCGATGGTAGCAAACCTACAGGCAACTATTGGGTGTCTAACTATGGCAATAACGAGTTCTACACTGGTGCTTCGGCTTATTATGGCAATATGGACTGGCGTCCGTCTGCCGTGAAAGGTGGTTTTGCTGCAGCTGGTATGGGCGACCTTAGCGACGACGAAATACTTGCTAAACTCAAAGAACATAGTGCTGAGGTATTTGCCGAAGTTCTTAGCTATATGTACCCTGAAATGACTTCAGATGAGTATAAAAAAGTAGTTATCAAAGTCTACTCTTATGGACCAAACAAAAACTACTCTTTCACATTTGATGTTACCGACAAAGGCACTTTCGTTTACACAGTAGACTCTCTAACAGAGTTCTAATCATTGAATAATTCAAATAAAAAAAGACTGCATCATAATCTTATTTACGATGCAGTCTTTTTTATAAATTACATCCACTATTAGTAAAAAAACTTTAATTTATATGTCTTTTAAAACAATTTATATTTTAACACAAAAATAGAAAAACTTCACATCTATGAAATAAAAAACTTCAACTAACTATTGTTAGTTGAAGTTTTTTTTAATTTATATCAATTAAACAATTAATGATTACCAAATTGAAACTCGTTTTTCAGGAGCGAGGTAGAGAGCATCGTTTTCAGTGATACCGAATGCTTCATACCAAGCTGCGATGTGAGGAAGAGCACCATTTACACGCCATTTGCCGAGTGAGTGTACGTCGGTAAGCGTACGTTTAACAATCTCTTCTTCTGTAATATTACCTGCCCATACATTAGCATATGCAAGGAAGAAACGTTGTTCTGGTGTGAAACCATCTTTCACTGGAAGTGGGTTTTCTTTTGTAGCATTTTGGAATGCGTGGAATGCTACTTGAAGACCACCGTGGTCAGCAATGTTTTCGCCAAGCGACATTTTACCGTTAGCATACATTGTTTCATTAACTTTGATACCATTAAAGTACTCTTCCATGACTTTTGTACGTTCTTGGAAACGAGCTTTATCTTCTTCTGTCCACCAATTAGCATAGTTGCCATCTTTGTCAAAGTTAGAACCCATGTCGTCGAAACCGTGAGTTACTTCGTGAGCAATAACAACACCAATTGCACCATAGTTGAATGCATCGTCGGCAGTCATATCGAAGAATGGATATTGAAGGATACCTGCAGGGAAGCAGATTTCGTTGGTTGTTGGGTTGTAGTATGCGTTAACTGTTTGTGGATTCATATACCACTCGTCTTTATCAACTGGTTTAGAAAGTTTGGCCATCGAACGAGCTGTGTTGAATTTAGAAACACGTTTTACCAATGTCCAATATGATTCCTTAGAGTCAATTTCAAGAGCTGTATAATCTTCCCATTTGTTAGGATAACCTACTTTAACATAGAATGTTGAAAGTTTTTCGTGTGCTTTAGCTTTTGTTTCGTCGCTCATCCATTCGAGGTTATCGATGCGTTCGCCATAAGCTTTAAGAAGGTTAGCGCAAAGTGTTTCCATACGAATCTTAGCTTCAGCTGGGAAGTATTTTTCGCAATAGAGTTTACCAAGTGCCATACCTAGAGAACCATCAACCATAGATACTGCGCGTTTCCAACGAGGAGTTTCTTCTGTACGACCTGACATAGCACAACCGAAGAAGTTGAATTTCTCTGTTACAAATTCATCGCTCATATATGAAGAAGCTGCACTAAGCACACGCCATTGCATATAGTAGCGAAGGTCTTCGATACGAGCAGTGTTCATAATTTCGATTGATTTGCGGATAGGTTCTTCTTGAGATACGCTAAGTTCTTTTACGTCAGCACAACCAAGTGTTTCGAAATATGTATCCCAGCTGAAACCAGGAAACGATGCTTTGAGCGAATCAGTTGTGTAGAGGTGATAGTTAGCATAAGAATCACGAAGAGCAGCTTGAGTGAAATGAGCATTAGCTAATTGACGTTCGATGTTCATTACAGCTTCTGCTGCCATTGCAGCATCTTCGGCAGTGAAACCAGCAAGAACAAACATATTTTTGATATGCTCTACATATTTGCCTTGGATTTCAACCATATTTTCGTCTTGGCTGAGATAGTAGTCGCGATTGCCCATACCAATACCAGCTTGGTAAGTTTGCATAAGGTTGCGTTTTGCATCCATAATGTCAGCATCAACATACACTTGGAAGAAGATATCATAAAGGTCTTCACCCATAAGAGCAGCGATACCTTTAACATCTTTAATTTCAGCAACACGTTGAAGTTCAGCCACTACAGGTTCGAAACCTTCAGCATTGAGACGGTCAGCATCCATCGCTACGTTGTAGAAATCAGCGATTTTTTGAGCTTCAGTGCCCACTTCGTGTTGTGTTGAAGCAATTTCTGCGATAAGGTCATTAAGACGAGCAATGTTGTCTTGACCAAGTTTGTCGAACGAACCAAAACGAGAATACTCACCTGTCAATGGGTTGAGTTTCATCCAACCACCACAAGCGTACTGATAGAAGTCAGCACCTTTGTCGGCTGTAGTATCGAGGTTTTCGGTACGAATACCAGCTGTCAATTCTTTAGGAGAATTGGCACAACCTGCAGCTAAAAATGCAGCCGCAAGCATAGGGAAAAAGAATTTTTTCATTGTATTATATTATTAATTTAAAATAATGGCGATGGATATTCACCTGCATCAACCAACGATTGAAGTTTTGCTACAACACCATCACGATCAGCTGCGTATGTCACGCCAAACCACTTAGATGTTGTATCGATAACTTTTACTTTAGCTGTACCATTATTTATAAGGTGATTAACCATTGTAGGAATATAGAATTCCGATTTCATCTCTTGTCCATGTTCTTTCAAAAAATTGATAAAATATTCTTCTGAATATTCAAAGTAATCAGGTGTGAATCCCCACATATTCATAGACACTAGTGTGTTCGCATTCAAATCCTGCTTATTTCCATTCTCATCTTCAAAAATAATTTTATCTCCTTCATAACCAATACCTGTGCGTTCAACCACTGTTGTAAGATAACTTTGGGCATCAGTAGCACACACTCCACGATTCACAGTACCACTCTCACTCAATGTATTACCTACGCGATATCCCACCATACAATAATCATTTTTCTTACCTATCATTTCTGTCAATGCACGTCCAAGAACAGCAAAACCATCACGACCATAAAAATCATCGGCATTAATTACAGCAAAAGGCTCATTTATAATATCTTTACCCATAAGCACTGCATGATTAGTTCCCCATGGTTTTGTACGACCTTCTGGAAATGTAAAGCCTGCAGGCAATGTATTAAGGTCTTGAAAACAAAGCTCTACTTTAATATGATTTTCGTATTTTGAAAGTACTTTTTGTTTAAAATCCTCTTCAAAATCATGACGGATAACAAATACAACTTTACCAAATCCAGCACGAATAGCATCAAATACCGAATAATCCATAATAGTTTCACCCGAAGGACCTACTCCATCAAGTTGTTTCAATCCTCCATAACGACTACCCATTCCTGCTGCTAATATAAATAATGTTGGTTTCATATAATTGAATAATTAACAATTAATAAATAAAAATTTTATAAATGATTTTTTTGAAATGCAAAATTACAAAAAATATTTGACATTTTCAATTATATTCCTTACTTTTGTAATATAAATATAGCGCAATATGAAATACATATCTCTATCCAGTTTATTGCTTATTATACAAATAATTACACTATATGCTCAGCCTATGAAAATAATGACCTACAACGTAGAAAATCTGTTTGACACTCAACACGATTCACTTAAAAACGACACTGAATTTCTGCCTAATTCTGAATTACATTGGACAAATAAGCGTTTTTATGATAAACTACATGAAGTAATACAAGTCATTGTCGGTTTAGGTGAGGAGGAATTGCCTCTGCTTGTTGGTCTTTGCGAAGTAGAAAATGATTTTGTATTGAAAGCAATGACGCAATTTGACCCATACGACCAATTGGGCTACGACTATGTGCATTACGAAGGCCCTGATGCCCGTGGAATAGATGTAGCTCTACTCTATCAAAAAGACAAATTCACACCTCTGGCTTCTCGTCCTATACCGGTACATTTGCCTAATGGTCAGCAAGGTAGAGATTTATTATATACTTGCGGAACACTCACCGATTCTACTCTTTTACACATAATTCAAGTACACTTTCCTTCACGCAGAGAGGGCGCGTTGGTATCTGAACCTAATAGAAAATCTGCAGCTAAAGCTATACGACAAGTAGTAGATTCTGTGCAAGCCATTGACCCTCAAGCTGCAATAATCATTATGGGTGATTTTAACGACAATCCGTCAGACAAAGTGCCAAGCACTATCCTCACCGCATTGCCTTATACTGCAAGTTCATTTGAGAATACACAACTATATAATCTATGCTGGGACGGATACGGATTTGATGATAGAGAAATAGGTTCCTATTTTCATGATGGTCAATGGGATATGCTCGACCAAATCATCGTTAGCGGTGCGCTCTTAAATGGCAATCTTTCAGTAAGAGCTATGCCCGAAGCCGAAGTATATCACCCGAAATGGATATCAAAACGAGATAAACGTACGGGCGAGATGATACCAAAAAGAACTTATGTCGGACCTTTCTATCAAGGCGGTGTGAGCGACCATTTTCCAGTTTTTATAGAGATGTTTTTCAAAACTGAGCTATAACATTTTTGACATTCAGACACATCACTTAAAAAGGCTGAGCCAAAATTATCATTTTGACACAGCCTCTTTTTATTTTATAGGTTCTGTATGAATTCCAATATGTGCATTTTCTCCGAAACGAAGTTTTAGTTGTTGTTCCACTTCAGTCGTAATTTGATGAGCTTTAGTTAATATCATATCACCATTCATCCGAATATGTACCTCTATTGCCACTCGATTACCGATGCGCCGTGTGCGGAGATGATGTGGCGATTTCACTCCATCTATTGAAAGAATAATTCGCATAATTTCGTCTTCTTCAGCATCTGACAACGAATGTTCCATTAATTCCTCTAAACTATTTTTGAGAATATCTATAGCCACTTTCAATATAAATAAACTAACAATAACTGCGGCAATAGGATCAAGTACACGCCATTTTTCACCTAAAAAAATCGCTCCTGCAATACCTATAAGTGTACCTATTGACGAAAATGCATCACTTCTATGGTGCCAAGCATTTGCAATAACTGCTTGTGAATTAAGTTTTTTTCCACAATAAATTGTGTATTGATAAATTAGTTCTTTTGAGATTATTGAAATTATTGCTGCTACCAAAGCAATTACTCCTGGAGCTTGAAGTGTTTTTCCTTTTATTACTGCAATGATATTTCCTACTCCTTCTACAAAAATTCCAACCCCAACCACTAAAAGTGCAAATCCAATAAATGACGTAGCTAAAGTTTCAAATTTACCATGCCCATACTTATGTGAAATATCAGCAGGTTTACTTGAAATACGGACAAAAAACAATACAATTATGTCAGTCACAAAATCTGATAATGAGTGAATAGCATCAGCAATCATCGCTGAACTATGTCCCAATATACCAGAAACAAATTTAAATATTAGCAACATAAAGTTCACAATACTACCCCATATTGTAACTTTATAAATATCTTGTTTACGATTATTTACCATGAACTTACTAATAAAAAAAACAAAACGCAAAGCTAATATTTTTTTAATAACATAATAAAGTATAAGCACTATATTTTCTGATTATACACATAGATTATTTGCAGATAATGTTATAGCGTATTTATCCTATCTGTTTCTATTAGTTCTTCTTCGAAGGATACAAAGTCAAGTTTGTCGAAACGGTCGCGGACGCGGTCGATGTCGCTGAGGCGGATGCGGAAATAGAGCGTGCAGTCCACCTCTTGCACTTGATTTACTATAGCAAGGTCGAAGTCTTTCATTATGCGCATCACGGCATTGAGGTCTTGATAACCGAATTTTGATACAAAGGTTTTCTCGACTATGCGCTCCTCTATCGTGGCAGCTGCTATGGCTTCGGCGGCAGAGGTTTTGTAGGCTTGGATTAGTCCGCTCGTACCGAGCAATGTGCCTCCAAAATAGCGCACTACGATAATCAAAATATCGGTGAGGTTGCTGCTATTTATCTGCCCTAATATCGGGCGACCGGCTGTGCCAGAAGGTTCGCCATCGTCATTCGCACGAAAAACATTGCACTCATACCCCAACATATAGGCATAGCAAACGTGGCGAGCATCGTAATACTCTTTGCGCTTCTCGGCAAGAATTTCTTTGATTTGCTCGACCGTCTGCACCGGGTAGGCAAAGGCATAGAACTTACTGCCTTTGTCTTTATACAATGCTTCTGATACGGATGATATGGTTAAGTAAGTATCCATTCTTTTAATTCATAATGCATAATTCACAATTCATAATTATAGAAAGACAAATACCATATAGCAATTATGAATTATGCATTGGTTTAATTACTCCCTATAATAGACTCGGCGGACGCGAGATGAGACACTGGTAAGAACCTCGTAAGGGATGGTGCCGAGTATGTTGGCTATTTCGGAAAGTCCTTGTTTGTCGTTGAACAACACTACTTCATCGCCTACTTTGACATCTAAGCCTGTTACGTCAATCATCGTAAGGTCCATACAGATATTGCCTATAGTAGGCACTTTTTGTCCGTTCACGAACATGGAGCCACGACCATTGCCAAGACGGCGGTCAACTCCATCGGCATAGCCTAATGGCAAAAGAGCCACTAACGTATCGTGCTCTGCTACCCCACGACGACTATACCCTATCGTTTCGCCTGCTTTAACCACTTTGAGTTGCATGATGCGAGTAGAGAGCGAACATACGTTGCGCAATAGGTCTTCATTGCAACAATTCACACCCCAAAGACCGATGCCAAGTCGCACCATATCAAACTGATACTGAGAGAATCGTTCGATACCTGCAGTATTGAGTGTATGACGCAAAATTGCATCACCATAAGGCAATGAACGCTTGATATAGGTAGAATTGCGATCAAAGAGTTCGATTTGTTGCAAAGTGAATTTGTCCATCTCGGGCGATAATTCATCGGCTGCAGCAAGATGCGAGAATATTGAGCGCACCTCTACGTAGTCTTGATTGTTGAGTATGTTGCACAAACGCTCTAAATCAGCGGCTTCGAAGCCTGCACGGTGCATACCTGTGTCGAGTTTGATATGCACAGGATAATGCTTGTAGCCATGACGGCGCACCTCGTCGATGAATATTTCCAAGAAATCGAACGATGAGATTTCGGGCTCTAATTGGTTACGGAAAAGGTGATGGAGAGCTGACACCATAGGGTCGAGCACGAGGATTGGTAGTTTGATGCCAGCTTGGCGAATCTCAACACCTTCATTTACAAATGCTACGGCAAGATAGTCGCAACCATAGTGTTGCAATGCTTGAGCCACTTCGACCGAACCACTGCCGTATGCCGATGCTTTGACCATACACATGAGTTTAGTTGTAGGGCGTATTTTGGCACGGAAATGGTCGAGATTATGGAACAAGGCATCAAAATTGATTTCGAACACTGTGTCGTGAGCAAGTTGTTGTAAGTGATTTTGTATGCGTTCAGGATTGAATTGTGGCGCAATTTTCAACAACAATGCCTCGTCACGCAAATTACGCACAAAATCGCTTGTAAGAAACTCGGTTGTGTCGTTGAAAAACAATTTGTCGTCGATGGCAAACATCGATGAGTGTAGAGCCAATTCAGGACCTATGAATACGATGCGGTCAACCGAACGGCTACGAATTACTTGACAAATATTGAGATAAAACATCTCGTTTGCCAAGTCGTCGCCATCGATGTCGGACACAATGAGCGTACGGTGCAAGTTCTGATTACCTGACTGTTGCTCAAGAAATCCTAATGCGTGTTTGGTGAGCGACGTTAGGTCGGAACTATGCCCATCGCGGATAATCAGACAATTGTTTATTCCTGGTTCAACTTCGTATCTTGCTTTGATTTGGGTCATTTTTATTGCGTAATTTTTATGCGAATACACACTGTGTGGGTATTGAAAAATGGAGGTTTTCTTGCTTGCAGTTTGCTTGCACCTTGCTCGAAGGTAAGGGATAAGAATACACAATGAGAGTGTGTATTTGAGAAGAGAGAAGGACAATGTGTGGGTTGTCCTTCTGCTCGATTTATTTCAAAAGTGATTCAGGTGAGAGGTTGTCTTTCTCGATATCGAGGAAGTATTTGTAAGTGCCTACACGCAATTCGTCGCAAGCGTCGTAGTCGCAAACGATGATGCCTTTTGGGTGCATTTGGAGGGCTGAGATAGTCCACATTTGGCAAATGCCTTCTTCTACTGCGTGACGCAATGCGCGTGCTTTACCGTGTCCGTTGACGAGAATCAACACTTCGCGTGCGTCGAGCACTGTGCCTACTCCGACAGTCAATGCTGTTTTTGGTACTTTGTTGATATCGTTGTCGAAGAAACGCGAATTGGCGATGATTGTGTCGGTAGTGAGATTCTTCTTGCGTGTGCGAGATGTAAGTGATGAGCCTGGCTCGTTGAATGCAATATGTCCATCAGGTCCAATACCGCCAAGGAAAAGGTCGATACCGCCTACGGCTTTGATTTTATCTTCGTAGCGTTGGCACTCTGCATCGATGTCTTCGGCATTACCATTAAGAATGTTTACGTTCTCTTTTTTGATGTCGATGTGAGAGAAAAAATTGTTCCACATGAAAGAGTGATAGCTCTCTGGATGCGATTTAGGCAATCCGATATATTCGTCCATATTAAACGTAATAACATTCTCGAACGAAATAACACCGCGTTTATTAAGTTCGATGAGTTCGCGATACATACCAAGAGGTGATGAACCTGTAGGCAAACCTAAAACGAAAGGTTTCTCGGCTGTAGGTTTGGCGTTAAGAAGTTTTTTTGCCACATAATTAGCTGCCCATTTAGACATTTTGGCATAATCTGGTTCAATAATTAAGCGCATATCTTTAAAGTTAAAAGTTGAAAGTTGAAAGTTGAAAGTTTGTTACGGTCTGTCGACCGTTAAATTTAATTGTGCATTATGCATTTTGCATTGTTTTTAGGGCTACTGCACGACCTAATTCGTAGAGTGCTTCGGCTTGTTCGGCTGTCATTGATTGTTTGACTTCAACAGAGCCTGTGATTTCCCATTTCATTGCTTCGGCAAAGGCTTCGAATGGTTTGGTTGTAGCATTAGCCCAAGTGAATGAGCCAAAGCAACCGAATTCGTGATTTTTCACACCACGAGTTTTGATTTTAGCAAGCAATGAAGCTACATTTGGATATAATTCGCCACAATATGTAGGCGAACCGCAGATGAAGCCTTTATAACGGAAAATATCGGCAAGAATATATGAATGGTCGGAACGAGATACGTCGTGCAATACAACATTTTTAGTTACCGATGCTGCTCCACGAGCCACCATTTCGGCCATCTCTTCGGTGTGACCATACATGCTGCCGTATGCAATAACTACGCCAGATTCTGTTTCATATTTGCTCAAACGGTCGTAAATGCCAATCACTTCGCCAATGTGGTCTGTCCACACTGGTCCGTGTGTTGAACATATCATCTTAATAACCAAACCACCTAATTTTTTCAAGGCTGTTTGCACTGGTGCTCCATATTTGCCTACGATGCAAGCGTAGTAACGCACCATTTCGGTGTAGTATTTGTCGAGATTGAGTTCTGTGTCGAGCACTGCCCCATCCAATGTGCCAAAGCATCCGAATGCGTCGGCAGAGAACAAAAGCTTGTCTTCAACCGAGTATGTCACCATCACCTCTGGCCAGTGCACCATTGGTGCAAAGTGGAATTGAAGTGTACGACTACCGATATTCAACGAGTCGCCATCTTTCACGGTGTGGAATCCTTCGCGAATACCATAATATCCACCGAGCATTTCGATAGTCTTAGCATTAGCAATGATTTGCATATTTGGATAGATAGCTTGCAATGTTTTGATGCCCGACGAGTGGTCAGGTTCCATGTGGTTGACAATGAGGTAGTCCAACTCGCGACCTGCCAACAACTCTTGCACTTGAGCCAATAGTTGCTCTGCAAATGGTTGTTCTACTGTATCGACCAACACAGTTTTCTCATCATCAATGAAATATGCGTTATAACTCACTCCATAAGGAAGTGGGAGCATGTTTTCGAATAACGTCTTTTGGCGGTCATTCACGCCAACGTAATAGATTTTGTTTAATAATTCACGTTTCATATATCAGACTATTAGTAGCTAGTAGCGAGATATGAGACTTACTCGCTTCGCTCGTTTTTTTATTTTAGAAGACAATAACAACATAATAACAAAAATTTGGTTATTATGTTATTCTGTCTTTAATTTAATTATGCTTCAATCACTGCCTCAGGAGCAATTTTTTTAATCAAACCTTGGAGTACATTACCTGGACCTAATTCGCGGAACGACGATGCTCCATCTGCCACCATATTTTGAACTGTTTGTGTCCAACGCACTGGACCTGTGAGTTGTGCAATAGAATTGCGTTTCAACTCTTCTGGGTCAGTATATGGTTTAGCATCAATATTTTGATATACTGGACACACTGGTTTATGATATGTAGTTGCACGAATAGCTGCTTCGAGTTCTACGCGTGCTGGCTCCATAAGTGGTGAGTGGAATGCTCCGCCTACTGGCAATTTCAATGCACGTTTAGCACCTTCTTCTTTCATTTTTTCGCAAGCTACGTCGATTGCTTCGTTTGCACCTGAGATAACCAACTGACCTGGACAGTTATAGTTTGCTGGCACAACTACTCCATCAATTTGCGCACAAACCTCTTCTACTTTTTCGTCTGGCAAACCAAGCACTGCTGCCATACCCGAAGGGTTCAATTCGCAAGCTTTGTGCATTGCCATACCACGAGCTGCCACAAGACGCAAACCATCTTCGAACGACAATGCTTTTGCCACTACCAATGCCGAAAATTCGCCCAATGAGTGACCTGCCACCATCTCTGGCTCAACACCAAGTACGATAGCCGAAATCACAGAATGAAGAAATACTGCCGGTTGTGTAACTTTTGTTTGTTTCAAATCTTCGGCAGTGCCTTCGAACATTATATCTGTAATACGGAAACCCAATATTTCATTTGCTTTCTCAAACAATTCACGAGCCTGTTCATTTGACTCATATAGGTCTTTACCCATTCCTACGAATTGAGCACCTTGACCTGGAAAAACGTATGCTTTCATAACAATTATTAGTTATCAATGATTAGTTATTAACGAATTTATGCACTACTCATAGTTTATATGCAAAGATACAAAAAAAACTTCAATCTACAAATAGATTAAAGTTTTTTATTTAAATGAAATATTCTATTCTGTCATCTTTTTTGCATCTTCAAGCGATTCAGAATCTTTGCTCCAATAAATATATTTATATGGATTAGTCTTACTACTCTCTTCTTCAACTATAAATTTTGGAGTATCTAATCTCCAATTCATAAATTCAGCATTTCGGGTAGTATCATCAACAAACGAACGTACGGTATAGGCCCATTTGCGCCAATCATCACTCCCTTGCAAAAACTTATCGTAACAATACTCACGACCTACCAAATTATTATGAAAATCCATCACGTAGTCGCATGCTTTATTCACACTCGCACGCTCCCAATATACATCCATCACAAGCCATGCTATCTTTGACGTAGTATATTTGCGCAACAACAAATTCACAAACATATGTTTATAAGCATCACCCCGTTTTCCATAACTTGTATTATTTTTATAGAAATGTCGAGCTACATATTCGGCACGTGCTTTCGATTGAAATATACGATAAATTGTCGACGATGCAACTCCCATACTCACAAACGACAATGCCCAATCTTCTTGTGCTATATAGGGTATCTCATCCGACATTAATCGTGCATTCAACCCCCATTCGCTATCAAATACTACAATACTATCTAAATCTCTCAAATCAAATCGAGTTTCGCCATCTGCCAAAGCATTCAAATCCCAATATACCGAAGCCTCGGCTTCTGTCATTTGCATCAAATCTACCTCTGCCGAATCAGATACTGAATTAAAATACGATTCGTTTGGAGCCGACAATGTTATTCCATCTATACTTGTAGAAGAATATTTTGGCATACGACGAATGGTTTGCATTCGCTCCATTGTTGCCTCTGCTACTTTCGACATCATACCTCTATAAGCTTTTTCAGGATATAATTCTATAAGACGCTCTTCAACATATTCTCCCATACTGCGCAATGTATCTTGCGCATTTTCATATTCTCTCGCTAACACATACAAAACCTCAACATCAAAACTAGGTATTATAGTTGTATCTGGCACAACTATTCTTGATTGTTCATATTGCTCCGAACCACGCAAACGTCGCCGTTGCTGCATTGCACACGACGTCGCCAATAAAATAATCAAAAGTAATAAAACAAGACGATTTTTCATATTCAAATTACAAAAAAAAACACGAGACATAAAACCATAAGTCTCACATCTCGTGTCTATTATCTATCTAATATCTAAATTAGAGTTTCTCGATAATTTCACCACCTTTCAACATAGCTGCTTCGTTAGCAGGAAGGAGTTTGTGGTGACGTTCTGGCAATGATTTTTTCAAACCAAGCATAACTTTGTCGAGTTCTACAACTGGGTCTACTTTCAAAAGACCACCAAGTACGAACATGTTGAATGTTTTAGCTTGACCAAGAGCAGCAGCTGTGTCAGTTGCAGGGATGCGATATACGTTGATATCTTTGCGTTCTGGAACGCGAGTCATACCATTAGGGTCGAAAATCAAGATACCACCAGGTTTAACGCGTGATTCGAATTTATCCATTGAAGGTTGGTTAAGAACCACTACGATATCGTATTTTTGCAACAATGGAGATGCGATTGGGTCATCAGAAAGGATGACAGTAACGTTGGCAGTACCACCACGTTGTTCTGGACCATAAGCAGGCATCCAAGTTACCTCTTTACCTTGCATAAGACCTGCGTAAGCAAGA
>JAZOMI010000137.1:0-3729 GCA_045653825.1 Candidatus Aphodosoma sp.
TGGTTAACACTGGGAAGGCGCAATAAACGGGATAAGTCAGAAGACCTGCCTTTGCTTTCTAAATCGATTATACCCGCAGGATAACGGGCAAATCAAAGCACACTTGCAGATTTTTCTGATAATTTAAAAGACAACAGTCAACAGACAACAGACAACGGTGAATACGCCGTAATATCTGTAGATCGTAAATTGTAGACTTTAGACTATAAAATATTGTGTTTTTGATAAATATTGTCGTATCCTGCGCTGTAAAAAAGTTGCAGGATACGACTTTTTTTATTCACATATATAAATTTTTAGACAATGAAAAAAACTTTACTGCTATTGTCCTTTGTGACAATCTGTTTCGGCATAGCAAAAGCCGAACTTTCGTTGGTCGTGCGTCCGTTATCGGGTAGCGATTGTATTTCTGCATTACAAAAAATTGGCAAATTAACCTATTCGGGCGATTCGTTGTTGGTTTATGATGCCGAGCAAACTTTGATTTACGGCGAATTACTTACCAACGTAAAACACATTCGTTATAGCGATGAACAAACAGATCCGACTGTCGATGCAGAACAAGCGTTCGACGATTTACAAATTATCGTTTATCCTAACCCCACTGCCGATGTATTATATATCGATAATGCTAAGGACGACACTGTAAGATTATATTCTGCCGACGGACGATTATTGCAAGTTTATAAAGCTTTAGGTGATAGAATAGAATTAAACATTTCTAATTATGCATCAGGTGTTTATATTTTAGTTTGCAACAATAAAGCATTTAATATTATCAAAAAATAATCTATATAAAAATCACTATTAAAAAATTAAACCGTTATGAAAAAGTTATTTACAATTATTGCCGTAGTGGCAATGAGTTTGGTTGCAATGGCACAAGCTAATCAGTTGGTATGGTCTAATGGCCGTTTGATTTATGGCACATCAATCGAAACAATCGACAGTCTTACTTTTGGTGGAATGGAAGATGTGGACACACTTCAACTCCTCCTTCCTCGTATGCTCACTATAATTCAACGCGATACAATTACTCAAATTCAATATGATACTATTACTCAAATAATTACACAAATAGAACGCGACACAATCATACAAATCGAACGTGACACAATCATACAAATTGAACGCGATACAATTATTAAATTTGATACTATTTATGTAAATAATGGAGGTGCTGAATTAACCTACGAGCTCCGCACTCTCACTTTCGAAGATGCCGATGCTAAATTCGCTCCATACGAACTTTCATACTGCAATGCAAATATCACTAAGTGGAGTGATTTAATTGCAAAACCCGAATATGGTGCTGATATGCTATATGCAATGATGACCCAATCGGAAAATGACCGCTATGCTTGGTACGACGAAGGCAATACTTTTCTTGCTTCAGAACTCCCATACAACTACTACGACTACGTGTTCTGGGGTGGCGGTCACGCTATTTCTAATTATGCTTCAAGCGATTACACAACCTACGGAAGCTACGAAAACCAACTCACCGTTTATGGTAAAGATCAAGTTTATGCCCAAACACTCACTGGAGGCTACAATGGTTCAGCCAACTTCTGCATGCACTTTGGCTATAAAGACAGCTCGCCTTACAATGGCACTGAAAATCTACCATACATCTATTTCAAAGACGGAACACCTCGAGTAATTGACCATATGTATGTCAACAACTCTACTTATGCAATATCTTGCTATATGGATGGCAATGGTTTGACAGCCAAAATCGGTCCTGAGGATTGGGTAAAAGCAGTAGCTATTGGCTATGATGCAGATGGCAACGAAACTGGTCGTGCAGAAATATACCTCTGCAATGGTCCAGACAATATTGTTACTGAATGGACTAAATGGGATTTGACCTCTTTAGGTAAAGTAGTGAAGGTAGATTTCAACATCTTAGGCTCAAGCGACAATGGCTACGGATTTAGTCAACCTGCCTATTTTGCATATGACAATGTAGCAGTACGTTTCGATAAAAAATAAAAAGTATGATTAAAATATTCTTTTCAGCCCAACATCTTTTATTATTTGAGAAAAACAGACAACGAGTAGGGAAATCTTTGATTTCCTTACTCTTCACTCTTTTGTTTTTCTCTTCTTGCAATTTCAATGACCCTATTGTAAGTAAAATTCCACAAATTATTCTTGACAACGAATCTGGCATCTACACAACTAAACAAGACAAATGCATTTTGATTTCGCCTAAATACGAAAATGCTGAAAATGCTCGCTTTTCTTGGTCTATCAATGATTCAATTGTCTCAACCCAAAGCGATTACGAATTTTGCAGTAATCAAATAGGCGAAACTTATATAATGATTAGGGTTGAAACTGAGGCAGGTAGCGACCAAGAGGAGATTCGCATTGATGTTGTTGAACTCGAAATTCCTCGTGTATCTCTAATTGGCGCCAACAATGGTTTTGTTTTATCTCTTGGCGAGGATACAACGTTTCACGCCTCTGTTGTGAAAACTTCACTCCCTACAACATATACTTGGATTCTTAATGACTCTCAAGTATCTGATTCTTTAGCCTATACATTTCACGCTGATAGCATAGGCTCATATAAATTATCTTTTATTGCTCAAAATGAAGATGGCACTGATAGTATTTTTACTACAATTTCCGTTGTTGATTTACCCCCTATATCTTGGTCGTTCGCTCAGACCGACTATCAACTCATTGCAGGTAGAACAATCGAAATAGGTCCTACCGAAACAACCAATCTCGAAGGTGCTACATATCGTTTCTCTTTAGGTGATTCTATAATCCAACAAGGCGAAAAATCGACATGGTTATGCGATTGGACTACAGAAGGCGAATATTCAATTGACATTTTAGCAACCCTTTTACGCAATAATCAAACTGATAGTTTGCACCAAACTATTACTCTAAAAGTAATATCGTCCGAAACTCTGTACTATCGTCCTAAGACACAACAATCTAATGCCAATTTCAATCGCGTGTATGAATATACTCCTGCTCCAGGACAATTCATCAACGAACTAAAAACTGGCGGATTTGATGGCTCGCAAACAACAGACGAGAGTGCTATCGTGTACGCCGAACAACGCCTCAATGCTAACAATTGGGTCTCACTCGGTGGTTTTGGTGGCTACATCGTGGTTGGTTTTGACCATAGTATCGACAACACGGGCTATTACGATTTTGCTGTCGTAGGCAACTCTTTTTCTGGTTCTTCCGAGCCTGGTATAGTGTGGGTTATGCAAGACGAAAATGGCGATGGTCTTCCTAACGACAATTGGTACGAACTCCGTGGTTCTGAAACTGGCAAAGACTCTACTATTCAAAATTATGCCGTAACTTACTATCGCCCATCTGCCCCTCAAATGCCTGTCCAATGGACCGACAATCTCGGCAATAGTGGCGAGATTGACTATCTAAGAACCTACCATAATCAAGACTACTATTATCCAGCTTGGATTGAGGCTGACTCCTATACTTTGCGTGGCACCCGATTGGCACCTAATAATTACGACAAATCGGGCAATGGCACCTATTGGGTACAAGTAGAATACGATTGGGGCTATGCCGACAATTTTAGTCCGACCGACCGTTCTGAAGAAAATAGCAAGGCAAACCTCTTCAAAATCTCTGATGCCATCGACTCTCAAGGCAATCTCGTAAATCTCAAGTATATCGACTTCGTCAAAGTGCAAACAGGTGTCAATACTAAGTCAGGTTGGCTCGGCGAAA
>JAZOMI010000138.1:0-2083 GCA_045653825.1 Candidatus Aphodosoma sp.
TTATTTTTAGAAGACATAATAACAGAATAACATAAAATATAATTAAATAAATTTTGTTATTATGTCTTTATGTCTTTTCTATCTTCGTGTCATCTTGTCTTCATGTCTTTTATAAAAAATTTATTTCAAGTATTCTGTTACGTTGCGTTCAATGCGGGCGAGGAGGTCTTCGCTATCATCGGCAGGAACAAATTTTTTGCCTACGATATTTTCGTAGAGTTCTTGATAACGGGCCGAGATACCTGCTACTACCTCATCTGTCATTTCTGGCACTTGTTGACCTTCTTTGCCTTGGAAACCGTTTTCCATCAACCATTCACGCACGAACTCTTTGCTCAATTGGCGTTGTGGTTTGCCTGCTGCAAAGTTTTCTTCATAGCCTTCGGCATAGAAATAGCGGCTTGAGTCTGGTGTGTGGATTTCGTCCATAAGGTAGATTTTGCCATCGCATTTACCGAACTCATATTTTGTATCTACGAGAATGAGACCACGACGAGCTGCAATCTCTGAACCACGTTTGAACAAAGCCAATGTGTATTGTTCGAGGACTTTGTATTCTTCTTCAGAAACCAAGCCTTGCGCGATGATTTCTTCGCGAGAGATGTCTTCGTCGTGTTCGCCAATTTCGGCTTTGGTTGTAGGAGTGATGATAGGCTCTGGGAAGCGTTCGTTTTCGCGCATACCGTCAGGGAGTTTCACTCCACAGATTTCGCGTACACCGCTTTTGTAAGCACGCCATGCGCTACCGCAAAGGTAACCACGCACAATCATCTCTACTGGATAGCCTTCGCAAGCGACACCGACAGTGACCATAGGGTGCGGTGTAGCCAATTTCCAGTTAGGACAGATGTCGGCTGTAGCATCGAGGAATTGTGCTGCTATTTGATTAAGGATTTGACCTTTGAACGGAATGCCTTTTGGAAGGATTACGTCGAATGCAGAGATACGGTCGGTAGCCACCATCACAAGACGATTGCCCGACACTGTGTAAACATCACGTACTTTGCCGTGATAAACCTTGGTTTGACCAGGGAAGTTATATTCTGTTGCTGTTAATGCGTTCATATTTTATATTTTCTTTCTTTTAGACATAATGACATAAAAACATATTCTTTTTTTCACATATATCTCGCTACACCTTACGGTGTATCTTGATAAAAAAATGACATATTAAAAAAAGTAACTTAAATCTGTCTTTTTTTCGCCGAGATAAAAACTTAGTTTTTAGCAAGGCATATGTCAATAAAGTTAAAAAATTGTCATTCTGTCGTTCTGTCTAAAAATAATTATTTTTTAAAGTTTCATGAGGCGATTGAGAATTTCTTGGTAGGCTTCGCCTACGCGACCAAGGTCGCGACGGAAACGGTCTTTGTCGAGACTATCTTGTGTTTCGACATCCCAAAGGCGACAAGTATCAGGACTGAGTTCGTCGCTCAACACCAATGTGCCATCTTCGAGACGACCAAATTCAGTTTTGAAATCGACCAAGATAACATCGAGTTCAGCAAAAAGAGGAATCAATAATTCATTGATACGTTCCACGATTTTGTGCACTTCAGCCATCTCTTCGTAAGTAGAAAGACTGAGAGCCACAGCGTGATGCTCGTTGATAATAGGATCGTCGAGTTCTTCGTTTTTATAGCAACACTCGAAGATTGTAGTTGGCAATTTAGTACCCTCTTCGATACCCAAACGACGAGCCATAGAGCCAGCAGCATAGTTACGCACGATGAACTCGATAGGAATTACATCGACTTTACGACACAACTGATTACGGTCATCAAGGCGTTGAATGAAGTGAGTTTTGATACCAGCATCGGCAAGTTGCGAATAGATTATAGATGATATTTTGTTGTTCAAAATACCTTTGTTGGTTATCTGCGCACGCTTGATGCCATTGTATGCCGAAGCATCGTCTTTGTAGTGAACCACCACTACATCTGGGTCTTCGGTGGCATATATCTGTTTGGCTTTACCCTCGTAGAGAAGGTTGTTTAATTCGAAATCCATTGTATTTATTTTTTTAGACATGAAGACAGGAGAACATGTCATCTTGTCTTCATGTCTTAAATATCTATATTAT
>JAZOMI010000139.1:0-29026 GCA_045653825.1 Candidatus Aphodosoma sp.
CCGCCGTAAATGGAACCCAGCAATGGCTCCATATATCTTCATGGAACGCAATGACATCCACATCATTGACCTCCACAAAACTGTAGCTAAAATTGACGAAGCAGCTGCTGCAATGAAACAAATTGCAAAATCGGGCAAACGTGTACTTTTCGTAGCTACTAAAAAACAAGCTAAACAAGTTGTAGCTGACCTTGCAACAGAAGCTGGTATGCCTTACATCACTGAACGTTGGGCAGGTGGTATGTTGACAAACTTCCCTACAATCCGTAAAGCTATCAAAAAAATGGGTGCTATCGATAAAATGGCTAATGATGGAACATTCGATGCACTTTCAAAACGCGAAAGACTTCAAATCACACGTCAACGTGCTAAACTCGAAAAGAACCTTGGTTCTATCGCTGACCTTAGCCGTCTTCCAGCTGCAATCTTTGTAGTTGACGTTATGAAAGAACATATCGCAGTTGCAGAAGCTCAACGCCTTGGTATTCCAGTGTTCGGTATCGTAGATACTAACTCAAACCCTAATGGTATTGACTTCATGATTCCTGCTAACGACGATGCAACAAAAGCTATCGAAGTTATCGTAGGTGAAATGGTTAAAGCTCTTAAAGAAGGTGCTCAAGAACGTAAACTTGAACGCGCTGAAGAAGAAGGTGCAGAACAACCAGAAGTAAAAGAAAAACGCACTCGCGCTAAAAAAGGTGCTCGCGCTGAAAAAGCTGAAGCTCCTGCAGAAGACAAAGAATAATATTTCTTTAATGTAGAAAGTCGTAAGTAGAAAGTCGCAAGACTTTTGTTTCTACGGTCGATTAACGCCGAAAGGGTTTTGCTACTAATATCTTGCTACTAACTACTGATTAATATAAAGCGTTATAGATTCTCTGCTTCATGCCGTGATTCTCTAACGCTTTTTATAAAAATAAACTTAATTATAAACTTTAAAAATACTTACTACTATGGCAGTAACTATGGCGGAAATTTCTAAACTCCGCACAATGACAGGCGCAGGTATGATGGACTGTAAAAACGCCCTTACCGAAGCTAATGGCGATATGGATCAAGCTATTGAACTTATCCGTAAACGTGGTCAAGCTATCGCAGCAAAACGTAGCGACCGTGAAGCATCAGAAGGTTGTGTTCTTGCTGGTGTTAAAGATGGATTCGCAGCTATCGTAGCTCTCAAATGCGAAACTGACTTCGTTGCTAAAAACGCTGACTTTATCGCTCTTACTCAACTTATCCTCGATACTACTCTTGCTAACAAACCTGCTAACCTCGAAGCTCTTAACGCTCTCGCTATCGAAGGTCGTACAATCGCTGAACTCGTAACAGACCGTTCAGGTGTAACTGGTGAAAAAATGGAAATCGGTTACTACGAATTCGTTGAAGGTGCAACTGTAGTTGAATATATCCACCCAGGTAACAAACTTGCTACTATCGTTGCTTTCGCTGAAGCAGGTGTTGACCACCAAGTAGGTCGCGACGTTGCTATGCAAGCTGCAGCTATGAACCCAGTAGCTCTTAACCGCGACGCAGTTCCAGCTGACATCATCGCTAAAGAATTGGAAATCGGTCGTGAAAAAGCTCGCGAAGAAGGCAAACCAGAAGCTATCCTTGACAGAATTGCTCAAGGTCGTTTGGATAAATTCTTCAAAGAATCTACACTCGTAGAACAAGAGTTCATCAAAGACAACAAAATGACTGTAGGTGCTTACGCTAAAGCTAACAATGCTACTCCAACAGCATTCAAACGCGTAACTCTTAACCAAGACTAATAAGTTAGACTAATAGTAATGAGTAGCGAGTAATGAGACTCATGTTACTATGGTTTAAATTTATAATAAAACGCTGTATTGCATTTCGTAATACAGCGTTTTTCGCCAATAATTAAACCCAATTATTTTTTTGTGGTCTAATAGACATGAAACTTAGGTTGATATATATATTTTGCATTCTATTATGCTCATCAGGTATAATGGCATCTCCCACTCAGCAGACTGAATTTATCTCTGCCCCCGAGGCATTGCATAAACAAGTAAAGGCAATTATTGAGCGTGGTGATACTATACCCCTTTTTGAGTTGCCGACAGTGTGGGTATATCCGCCAATGAAGTTCAAAAACAAAAAAGCAGAGAAATTCTATTGGCGTACAGTGCGAGATGTGAAAAAGACTCTTCCGCTTTCGAAATATATCAAGGAGGTAATAATTGCGACTAATGATACATTAATGATGTTACCCTCAAAGCGTGAGCGTGATAAATATATGAGAGGTTTCGAAAAACGTATATATAAGCAGGAGTATGGGAGGATGAGTAAACTTACTCTTCGACAAGGAATGTTGTTGATACGGCTTGTTGATCGCGAGTGCGATGCCACAGGCTATGATTTGATAAAAGCTTATCGTGGAGCGTTTACTGCTAGTTTTTATCAGATGTTTGCTAAAATGTTTGGAGCAAGTCTCAAAACCGAATTTGGTTCACACGAGGACGATGCTACAATCGAACGAATAATCAACCTAGTAGAATCAGGACAGCTATAAAAGGCTGTCCTTTTTTATTGTTTGGGGAATGATAATTAGCCTAAAAACATTGTGGCGTTTATGGCTGTTATATTATCTGTAATTTTGTGAGTTTCTGTGTCGTTTGAAAGTACGAAGCAATGAAGTAGAGGCTTATCCAAGATGGTTTCGATATTTATTAGATGTCGGGCACCTATGGCAGAAACTCGGTCAGCCATTTTTATTTCGAAAGCATAATATCCATTTTGTGTTTCAACTAAAAGATCTATTTCTCGTCCATCTTGTGTGCGTAGGTGGTGAAATGATGCATCGGCAAATACATTTTTTGCTTGTTTGTATATTTCAGAAATCACCAAACTTTCAAATTCATTTCCATTTATTCCACCTTGTTTTTGGAGAACGGCTTGTAAAATTCCATTGTCCATGAAGTGAATTTTTGGAGCGTTTATCAATCTTTTACTTGTATTGCGTTCCCATGCGGGTAAAATAATGACTTGATAACTTAGCCGTAAATATTCTAAGTAGCGTTGTACTGTTTTTGAATTTACACCGAGGTCACGAGCAAAATTAGAAGCATTAAATACTCCTCCTGTATATATTGCAACGGCTCTTTGTAGTTTTATAAAACTATTTGTAGGAATTTGAATGTTTTGCTATAGACAAAAAGTCATGTATGCAGGGATGTATGTGATTGAGTTTTTTTGTTTAAGGTTTTTGGGATGGATTACATAACAACCACCTATGTGTTCATGAAATTTTGTTTGAAATCGTTCAAGTGATGTTGTAGTGTATCGTTCGTTTGACTTTACTTCGATAGGGTATATTTTGTACTTAAGTTTGCTATTGTTAGATAAGAGAAAATCAATTTCTATGTCGTTACGGTGTTTTTCGTTGTTGTAGTGGGTGTAGAAATATAATTTGTGCCCAGAGGCAACAAGCATTTGTGCTATGGCATTCTCGAAAAACATACCTTCGTTTATAGATAGTCTGCCTAAAAGAATTTCACGGTATAGTTCGTTGTCGGCTATTTCGTTTTCATTGAATGTGTGACTGATGAGTAGCCCAGTGTCGCCCATATAGCATTTTACGTATGTGCGGTCTTCGTTTAGAGATAGTCCTACATGTGGGTCGGAGCAATTGAAGCATTGGTTTGCTATCATTGAATCGGACAACCAAAAAAATGTGTCGTGATATTTAGGGAATGTAGCACCTTTTTCTATTTTGTTTAACATGACACGTCGTTCTGCTTTAGATAAAAAGCCTGGAATTTGGTCGAATATGGCAACTACGCTTGAGCGATAGCCTGATTTTATTTTCATCATGTCGTTGCGATATAGTGCAAGGATATCTCGTTTTTCGATGTCAGCCATTGCAAAATCACGATTGTTTTCGATATAGACAACTATACTCTTTGGCATTCCTCCAACAATCATATATTGACGAAATAATAGCATGGCTTTGTTGTGTAGTCCTTGTTCTAATGGTTGTTTTTCATCAAAGCATTTGCGGATGTATTCAATCAATTCTTTTTCTCCCATAGCCCAAGCAAATTCTTCGAAGTCCATAGGGTGCATTAGTATTCTGCGTTCTTCGGATGGAATGGTGATATTGGCAACATTTTCTTTAATTGATATTAAAGAGCCAGTTTCGATGTAGTCGTATCGTCCATCAGCAACTAAATATTTAATCGCTTCGCGGGCTTGTGGATATTTTTGAATTTCGTCAAATATTATTAATGATTCGCGGTGGTATAGTTTTATGCCATATTCGGCAGAAAGAATCATAAAAAAAGAGTCTAGGTTGTTTAGGTGATTTTCAAAAGCCGACAATGTGGTTTTTGTTGTATTATTAAAATCAATAATAATATAACTTTTGTATTCTGATTTTGCAAACTCTTCTGCTATGGTAGATTTGCCAATTCGGCGGGCTCCTTCTATTAGTAGAGCTTTCTGACCTTTTGTGGTTTCTTTCCAGTCTAATAGTTTACTGTAAATTTTTCGTTTAAATGTAATCATATCAGTGTGTTGTAGTATTTGCTGTGTATAATGCGCATCTTTGGTGTTGGAAATTTACCCTACAATGCGCACCTTTTAATTTGCTATTTTACCCTACAATGCGCATGCAAAGATACGATAATTTTTTGAAATGGCAATATGTTTTATCTGTTTTTTGTTATAGTGCGCACCTTTCGATTTGTTGTTTTACTCTACAATGCGCATGTAAAGTGATTTTTTTGCTTTGTTTAAAATTATTTAGTGTTCGTGTATTGTTTGACCTCGTTGACCTTGTTGAATTTGGTATTTTAGAAGTATTGGATGCACGAGCCGTGCGTCCCTACAATGATGGTATAAAAAACAACCGAGTTGGCTAATCAGGCTAACTCGGTTGTATTTTTATTTGAGGGGTAATGTTTTGTATGTAGTAGGGTTATTTTGTTGGTTGGGCGTTGTTGGCGTTACCCATTTCGCATGAGCCAGTGAATTGTGCTTCTGGTTCGATACTGAGGACTTTTGTTTTGATTTGTCCCCAGATTTTTGAAGTGGCTTTGAGTGAGAGGGTGCCACTTACTATCATTTTGCCATTGATGTTGCCCATCACTTCGGCATTTGCACAATCTACATTGCCTTTTATGTTGCCTTGTTGGCCTACTACTATTTTGCCTTTGCAAACTAAATCGCCTTCTAATTCGCCATCGATGCGAATGTCGCTATTTGTGGTGATTGTTCCCACAATTTTTGTGCCTTGGGCTATGATGTTGTGCCCAATTCCTGTATGTACAACTTCTTTTGCCATAATTTTTTAGATTTATAGATGTTAGACACGAGATGTAAGACATGAGGTCTTTATCTTTTGTCTTATATCTAAGTTATATTGTTATTTTTTCGAATGTGTTTACTTTGGTTTTGTCGTATTTGCATTCTACTTTTACGTAGTTTTCGGTGAAACCATGCATGCAGTCGCCTTTTTTTGAGTCTTCCCAAAGCACTATGGCTTCTTTGCCTTGTTGGCTATTGTAGAATGCGGTGAGTTTTGCATCTGACACTTGTTGGAGTATTTCGTTGCGACGACGGCGTTCGTTCATCGGTACGATTGGGGTGATGTTGAGAGCCTTTGTGCCTGCTCGTTCAGAGTAGGTGAATACGTGCAATTGGCTGATATCGAGACTTTCGATGAATGATTTGCACTTTTCGAAGAGTTCTGGTGTTTCGCCTCGAACACCTACCATGACGTCAACGCCGATGAATGCGTTTGGCATTACTTGCTTGATTTTGTTGATTTTGTAAGCAAAAAGTGCAGTGTCGTATTTGCGGTGCATTAGTTTTAGTAATTCGTCGCTTCCGCTTTGTAGTGGAATGTGGAAGTGAGGCGCAAAGTGGCGTGATGTTGCAACAAAATCGATTATTTCGTCGGTCAGAAGGTTTGGCTCGATACTTGAAATGCGGTATCTTACATCGGCATCAATTGCATCGAGGGCTTTTATTAGGTCGAAGAAAGTTTCGTTAGTACTACGTCCGAAATCGCCTGTGTTTACGCCAGTCAATACTATCTCTTTAGCACCATCGGCAATGGCTTTTTGGGCAACTTCGATTGTTTCGGCTATTGAGGCATTACGACTGCGACCACGAGCGAATGGGATGGTGCAGTAGGTGCAGTAGTAGTCGCATCCGTCTTGCACTTTGAGGAAGTGGCGTGTGCGGTCATCGGCACTACATTCGGGACGGAAATTGTGGATTTGTGCTGTGCGAACAACGTGGTATTCGGCTTGTTGTTTTTTCTCAATATTATCAAGAAAATCGGTTAATATAACTTTTTCATTTGCACCGAGCACTAAATCAACCCCTTCTATATTAGCAATTTCTTCTGGTTTGAGTTGAGCATAACATCCAGTTACAACAACATAAGCATGAGGGTGTTTTTTTATCATTCGGTGAATCATCTGACGGCCTTTTTTGTCGGCAGTGTCAGTTACCGAGCAAGTATTGATAATCACCACATCTGCTTCTTCGTTAGTCTTGCACGGAACGAATCCAATCTCTCGGAGTTGACGTCCAAGAGCAGATGTTTCGGCAAAGTTGAGTTTGCAACCAAGTGTTTGAAATGCTATTTTTTTATTTTGGAATAGTGTAGTATCTACCATAATTATGCAAAGTTACGATTTTTTATTGTTTTGAGCAAGGAAATATTTCTTAAATTTCGTAAATATATATTAGTAGTGTGTATTTTGTGTATTTACAATCTATATTTAATTGTGATTTTTTTTGTAACTTTGCAAATCTTTAGATTTGAGATATTAGACACGAGATGTTAGATTAAAATATTTATTTTTTGTACTTTACATTTTATGTCTTATGTCTTGTGTCTCGTATATTAAAAATTTATGAAAAAAGTAGTTATAGCAGTTGATTCGTTTAAGGGTTCGTTGTCGGCAACAGAGGTTGCAGGGGCAGTGGCTAAGGCATTTAATGATATAGTGCCAGAATGTGAGGTTGTTTCTCTTCCGTTGAGTGATGGGGGAGAAGGTTTGACTGAAGTTTTGGTTAATCATCTTGGTGGTCGTTATCATACAATTGATGCGTTTGACCCATTGATGCGTCCTATTAAGGTGCAATTTGGTGCGGTTGGTCGTTGTGCTATTATTGAAATGGCGGCAGCGGCAGGTCTTACTTTGTTGTCGGAAGAGGAGCGTAATCCGATGAATACTACGACGTATGGTGTAGGTGCTATGATGCAAGCTGCATTGGATTTAGGGTATCGTAAGTTTTTGATTGGCATTGGCGGTAGTGCTACGAATGATGCTGGTCTTGGAGCTATGCAGGCATTGGGATTGCGTTGTTATAATTCGCAAGGGCGAGTAATTAAAAGTCCGATTACGGGAGCAATGCTTCAGGATGTTGCGCACCTTGATTTGACTTCGCTTAAGCGTAAAATGGCTGATATTGAATTGACAGTGGCTTGTGATGTACAAAATCCGTTGTTTGGACCACAAGGGGCTGCGGTGATTTATGGGCCACAGAAAGGGGCTAATGCTGAAGAGGTTAAGACGCTTGATGCAGGGTTGCGTCATATTAGTCATGTTTGGCGTCGTTGTTGTGGTGTTACGATTGAAAATCAGCCTTGTATGGGTGCTGCTGGTGGTTTTGGTGGTGCGTTTGCAACGTTGTTGAATGCGAAACTTCGTTCAGGTATAGATTGTATTCTTGATATTCTTGATTTTGATAATTTGGTGGATGAGGCAGATTTGGTGATTACGGGAGAGGGAATGATAGATGCACAGTCGTTGATGGGAAAAGCGTTGAGTGGTTTGCTTCGTCGTTCGAAACAAGCAGGTGTTCCAGTCTTGGCTATTGCGGGTCAGATTGTAGATAAGGAGGCAATTATTCGTGCTGGGGTATCGGAATGTTTGGAAGTGTCGTCTCGTTCGATTTCTTTAGAGGAAGCGATGCAACCTGATATAGCAAAGCAAAATATAATTACAGTGTTGTCTAATTGGATTAAAGTAGATTGAAAAAAATATTTTTTATATTAATGTTGAATTTCCTGTATTTGAGTCGAGTTTCGGCTCAGGTACAGGAAATTTTGCCTTCGGGGATAGCTCCTGCGGGTGCTGATGTGGTGTTTACGGAGCGGTGGTTGGCTTTTTCTAATCCTGCTACGTTGTCGCGAGAGGAGAGTGTGGTTGCATCGGTTGGGTATGAGAATAGGTATTTTGCAGCAGAGTTGTCGGATGAGTATTTGTCGGTGGCGGTTCCTACGAAGTTTTTTAATGTGGGTTGGTTGTTTAATTTTTTTGGATATGCCGATTATCATGAAATGATGGCTGCGCTGACGGTGGCTCGGAGGTTTGGGATTGTTGCTTTGGGTGTTGAGTTTGATTATTTTAATATGTTTTTGCCTGATGAGGTGGGGTATCGGCATGCGTTTACGGCTCAGGTGGGTTTGCAGGTTGATGTTACGGATCGGTGTGTGTTGGGTTTTAGGATGTTTAATCCTTCGTTTACGCAGATAGATTATAATGATGTGGCTCGGAGGTTGCCGGTGATGTTGCATGTGGGGTGTAATTATAGGTTTATTGATGATTTGGATCTGTTGGTTGAAGTGGGTTATGTGCTTAAACAGGGCGTAGATTGGGCTGTGGGGATGGAGTATCGGATTATGCCAGAGTTGCTTGTGAGGTTAGGTGCTCGTGGTGCAGATTATGTGATTCCATCGTTGGGCGTTGGAGTTGGTTTTGCTGGATTTAGGTTTGATTTGATGGCGGAGGCTGATTTTAGAATTGGTATGTCGTTGTTGTCGAATTTGTCTTATCGATTTTAAAAGACATGAAGACACGAAAACATGATTTTTTGCATTTCCTTTTTTGTTTGCTGATATTTTGGATATCAGCAATAACTATTTCGGCGCAACAATTTACGTTCGAACAATTCTATAATTTGGTGTTGAATTATTTGGGAGAAGATGAAGAGGGGGAGGCGTTGGATGTGCAGGATTTGGAGTTGAGGTTGCGGGGGGCGTTTGATAATCCGATTGATTGGAATAGGGCTACGCGGCAGCAGTTGGAGGATTTGGGGTTTGTGAGGGGAGAGCAGATTGAGGAATTGTTGTTTTATGCTGATTATTATGGTCCGGTGCGTTCGTTGGCAGAATTGAAGTTGGTGCATGATATAGAGACGCCTTTGTTATTGTTGTTGCCGTCGGTTTTGTATGTTGGTGAGGAGGAGGATAGTGTGCGTTGGGCGGATGCGTTTAGATATTTGTCGCATGAGGTTGTAGTGCGTTCGGATGTGACGTTGGAAACTCGTAAAGGGTATCAGACTGGGCATTATTTGGGGAGTCCGTTTAGGTTGTTGGGACGATATGATTTTGAGGCGGGGAATAATTTCCGAGTGGGATTGACGGGGGAGTCGGATGCTGGTGAGCCTTGGTTTTCGAATGGAGGTAAGGGGTTTGACCTTTATCGGGGTTATGTGGAGGCGTCGAATTTGTCGGCTGTAAGCCGTGCGGTGGTAGGAACGTATAGAGTTGGATTTGGTAGAGGATTGTTGTTTGGACAACAGGTGTATGGGAGTAGATTGTCGCAGGTGATGAGTAGGTCGGGAGGGGTGTATGGAGTGAGTGGTTATAGTGGAGTTTCGGAGTTGCCAACACTTGTGGGTGCGGTGGCATCTGTTCAAATAGATAAATTTTCGGTAACGCCATTTTATGGTTATACAATGCTTGATGCGGATACGTCGGGAGGTTGTTGGCATACGTATTCAACATCGGGGTATCATCGGTCGGAGAGTGAGATAGCGAAGCGTGGGGCATTGGGATTGCATACGGTGGGGGTGAATGGTAGTTATAGTCAACGATTTTTTAATGTAGGGGTGACTGCGTTTGGAGGATTTTTTACGTTGCCTGCGGTGTTGGGGAGTGGCGATTGGTCAGTTATGGATTTTGAGGGACAGAGGCAGTGGGGCGTGTCGGTAGATTATGGAATACATAAGAGCAAGGTGTGGTTTTCGGGAGAGACAGCTATTTCGCAAGGCGTAGCGGTGGCTACGACCAATACGTTATTGATTCGTCCGTTGGGAGAATTGCAATTTGCATTGAATCATCGATATTTTTCGCCACGTTATCATGCTTTTTGGGCAAATTCGGTATCATCGTTGTCGGGGGTGAATGGAGAGAATGGGGCAAGTTTTGCTATGCAAGTGCCTGTGGGTAGGGCGAAGAATTTATCGTTTTTGGCAGATGTATACAAATCGTTGTGGTCATCAACGACAAAGGCGGCTTCAGAAGTGGGCTATGAGTTGCGAGGACAATATCAGGGCGTATTTGCTTTGGATAAAACGGTTTATGCGTCGTTAAGATATAAGGTGAGACCAGCGTGGTATAGGGAGGATGGATGGGTAATGTCGCAATCATCAACAGATAGAGTTGGGCAGTTGTATTTGAAATTTTCGTATGCTGCGAGTGGTTGTCGGTTTGTGACAGGGGCGCAAGCGAATTTGGCACAAGAGAAGATTTTGGGAGAATTTACGAAGCCCGCGTTTGGATGGTTGTTTTATCAAGATGTGGCGTATGATATAGAGCAGGTGCCCTTGCGGATGAAGGCTCGGATGGCACTTTATGGTGCGCCAACGTGGGCTAATAGATTTTATTTGTATGAGTCGGATGTGCCAATGTCGGGTTATACTCCTGCGATGTATGGATCGGCATTTAGGTGGTATTTGATGGCAGATTATAAGTTTAAGTTCGGACTTATGGCAGCGTTGCGTATAGCACAAACAATTTATTCAGATAGAGAGGTTATTGGCTTATCGCACGATCAAATAAATAAACCTCATAAGACGGATATTCATATTTTGCTTTCGTATAAAATAAAAACAAAAAAACGTAATTAATAATTTAATGTTTTGAATGTTAGTGCCGAATGGCAATTCTAAATTCTCAACTCTAAATTCTCAACTCTCAATTTATTATGAATGGTGATCCAAAACTTTATGAACTTCTCAATCAATTAGGTATTGAGTATGAGTATATCGAGCATCCAGAGGCTCCAACAATTGAAATTGCTAAGCAATATTGGGCTGGGCATGATGCACGTCATTGTAAAAACTTGTTTTTCCGTAATCATAAGGGAAATCAGCATTATTTGGTGTTGCTTGATTGCGATGCAGAGATGAATATTCATGCTATCGAACAGCAGTTACACCAAGGTAAGTTGTCGTTTGCATCGCCTGAGCGGTTGATGCGTTATTTGGGTGTTAAACCTGGGTCTGTCACACCTTTTGGTTTGATTAATGATACAGAACATCACGTTATAGTGTTTGTTGACCGTAATTTGCAACAAGCTGAGAGAGTGTCATATCATCCATGCGAAAATACGGCATCGTTGATAATAAAGCGTACTGATCTTGAGCGTTTTCTTGATTATCAAGGGAATCGTTGGGAATGGATTGAATTGTATTAAATGGAGAATATGAAAGAGCGTATAATTTGGTTAGATTATTTTCGCGTATTGGCTATCTATTTTGTTGTGGTTAGTCATACCCCTGTGAGTGCAGACTTTAATTTGCCACTTACATACATTCGTATGCCTTTTTTCTTTTTGTGTTCAGGGTTGATGTTTAATATAGATAGAGAGGCTGATTTTATAGTGTTTTTGAAAAAGAAAGCACGTTCATTGCTTATTCCATTTGCTACTTTTCATGCTATTTCTTATCCATTTTGGTTGATATTTGACCGTAATTTTGGTGCTGATGTGACGAATGCTTATCCTTGGTATGAACCATTGCCTGATATTTTATTAGGCCGTTTTGCTATAGATGATGCCCCTCTTTGGTTTCTTACTGCTTTGTTTGCAACAGAGATAATATATTATTTTTTGGTTAAATATTTTACATCGAAGCATATTTTATTTTTGTTGCCATTGATGGTTGTAGTAGGTTATTTATCACAAGCATTTGTTGATGTAGAACTTCCTTTTATGCTTCAAACTGTAGCTATTGCTATTATTTTTTATGGATTAGGGAATATATTTAAAGAACAGATATTTGCGTTTGGAAAAAAGCATATAGTGTGGCATCTGTTTTCTTTTGTTTTATTTGGTGTTATTCTTTATTTTGCTTCGATTTACAATGGTAAAATAGCTATGCATATCAACCAATATGGTAATTTTTGGTTATTTTTGCCAATATCTTTGGTAGGATTGTTGGCATTTCAAAGTGCATGTGTTGTTATTGAGCATATTTTTAAACGTCGTAGTTGGATAGAATACATTTCTAAAAATTTGATTGTGATTGTAGGGTTACATATTATGATTGGTAAATTTGTGAAACTTATCACATTATATATTTTCGATCTTCCGTTGTCTATTTATCAAGATGCAATTTTTCCAAATTTGATATTTTCGTTGGTGAGCATATTGTTGTTAGTGCCAGTAATGTTATTTGTTAATCGTTTTTGTCCAAAATTAATAGGTAAATTTCCAAAATAGACTTTTATGAAAAGAGTAATTTTACGAATTTTTAATTTTATGTTAGTCTCTATTCTTGCTTGTTTTGGAGTATCGTCAACTAAGCAAGTTATGGCAATGTATGGTGTTCCTGCTGGTGAATTTCAAGTATCAGGGTGTGTGCGTAATTTGAACAAGAAACCTATACGAAATATTGAGGTGGAATTACAAGACTTGCAGAAACAAACATTAGGAAAGGATATTACTTTAAAAGATGGTTCGTTTGAGATTGATTATAAAGGCTGGCCTCATCGCGAGGTATATCTTATAGCTCGTGATGTGGATGGTTGGCGTAATAAAGGGAATCATTTAGCAGATACTACTATTGTGAAACTTGAATATCCTCAGAAAGGCTGGAATCAAGGGCGAGCAGAAGTTAATCAAGATATAATTTTGTCAAAATCAAAGAAAAGGAGTTTTAAATATTAGAACGTTGAATTTTAGATTGAAAGAAGTATTATAAAGTTTAATATATTCAATTTTATAGTATTAAAAATTGTTTTGATTCAAAGTTTTATAAAAAAAAATCTGATTGTTCATAAATAAAACAATCAGATTTTTTTGTGATCCCGGCGGGATTCGAACCCACGACCCACAGCTTAGAAGGCTGTTGCTCTATCCAGCTGAGCTACGAGACCATCAAATCGGGTGCAAAGTTACAAAATTTTTCTGATATATCAATATATTTGTTATAAAAAATTTATTTGTCTAAAAATAGTAGTGATATTCAGATTTTTTTTAGTAAATTTGCATTTTAATAGATGCGAGAAAAAAGAAAATAAAAAGACATAAGAACATAAGGACATAAAAATATGATTTGAATAAATTTTGTACTTATGTTATTTTGTCTTTTTGAAAAAATAATGATATGAAAATAAGATTTTTTGGAATGATATTGTTGCTGATGTTGTTGTCGGCATGTGAAAATAGCAGTAATTATTCGCAATTGCTTAAAGCAGAGGAGGAATTGATTCAAGATTGGTTGAGTCGTAATGAAATTGTATTACTTGACGAATTCCCTGCCGACACGGTATTTGCGGCTAACGAGATGTATTATTTTGAGGATGAAATATATTTCCAATTGATCGAAAAAGGGGTTGGAGATACTTTGCGTGCTGGAGATAAACTCATTCTTCGCTATAAGCAATCTACACTTGATGTTTATCCAGTTGAGGAGGATTATTGGACCACTCAGGATCGTCCTTATCCGAACGAAATTACGTATGGTTCGTTGACAAATAGTTGTGAAGGCTGGCAAAAAGCCTTTGAGTTGATGAAAAAATCTGAAGCTCACGCACGTATTATAGTTCCCTCAAAACAAGGACGTAACGACTCTGAAGTTATCCCTTACGTCTATGAAATGAAGATACGCCGTGTACCAAAATAGTTAAAGTTATGACACTTGTTAAATCAATTTCAGGTATTCGTGGCACGATAGGTGGCACTGTTGGCGAAGGTCTTTCGCCTATTGATATAGTGAAGTTTACTACTGGCTATGCCGAGTGGTTGAAACGCTATCATAATAAATCACGTTGCACTGTGGTTGTTGGTCGCGATGCTCGTTTGTCGGGTGCGATGGTCTCTAACATAGTCATAGGTACGCTTATGGGTTGTGGTTGTGATGTGGTGAATATTGGTTTAGCAACTACTCCTACTACCGAGCTTGCCGTAACTATGGAGGGTGCTGATGGTGGTATTATTCTTACTGCTTCACACAATCCAAAACAATGGAATGCGCTCAAACTCCTTAACGAAAAAGGCGAATTCCTTGATAAAGCACAAGGCGAGGCGATGCTTGCTCTTGCCGAAAGCGCTGATGTTATTTATACTCAAGTAGATACTCTCGGCACTTGTGTTGAGAAAAATGATTATATCAAACGCCATATTGATGAGGTGTTGAAACTCGAATTAGTTGATGTAGAGGCTATTCGTGCGGCAAATTTCCGTGTGGCAGTAGATGCTGTCAACTCTATTGGCGGTGTGGCAATTCCAGAATTGTTGCGTGCTCTTGGAGTTGAGCAAGTTGAGTGTCTCAACTGTGAGCCTACAGGTCATTTTGCTCATAATCCAGAGCCACTACCTGAGCATTTGATTGAAATATCTGAGCATATTAAGAATACTAAAGCCGATGTAGGCTTTGTGGTTGACCCTGATGTTGACCGCCTTGCCATTGTTTGTGAAAATGGCGAGATGTTTGGCGAGGAATATACTTTGGTGTCTATCGCTGATTATGTATTGAAATATACTCCAGGTAATACAGTGTCTAATCTTAGTTCAACTCGAGCTTTGGCTGATGTTACAGCCGTTCACGGCGGGCAGTATTCTGCTGCTGCTGTTGGTGAAGTGAATGTAGTTGCTAAGATGCGTGAAGTGGGTGCAGTGATTGGTGGTGAAGGCAATGGTGGCGTTATCTATCCAGCATCACATTATGGACGCGATGCGTTGGTTGGTGTGGCATTGTTCCTTACTTATTTAGCAAAATTGGGCAAGAAAGTCAGTGAGTTGCGAGCCGAATATCCTAACTATTATATCTCTAAAAATAAGATTGAACTTACTCCACAAATCGATGTTGATGGCGTATTGTGTGTGATTAAGGGTTGTTATAAGCAATTCAAAGTTACTGATATTGACGGTGTGAAAATCGATTTTCCACAAGGTTGGGTGCATCTCCGTAAGTCAAACACTGAGCCAATTATCCGTGTTTATTCCGAAGCACCAACACGTGAGCAAGCCGACAAATTTGCAGGGGCAATTATCGATGAAATCAAGCGCATTGCAAGAATTTAAATTAGGGAATAAGTAACAAGGAATAGGGAACAAGGATTATGAATTATGAATTAAAAACGGCATTGTTTCCAGGGTCGTTTGATCCATTTACTCGTGGGCATCAGGCTATTGTTGAACGTGCGTTGCCAATGTTTGATAAATTGGTAATAGCTATTGGAATAAATCGTTCAAAAAAAGGTTGGATGCCAGTGGAGGAGCGATTGGAGCGATTGAAGCGTTTGTATGCTGATGAGCCTCGTATTGAGGTAGTTACTTATGAAACGCTTACTATGGATTTGGCTACTCAATATGGTGCTAAATACATATTGCGAGGCGTTCGTTCGATAACCGATTTTGAGTATGAGCGCACTATAGCCGATGCAAATCGTCGTATCGCTGGGTTAGAAACAATATTTTTAATTTCTGATGCCGAAACTTCTCACATTTCCTCATCCCTTGTTCGTGAGTTAGTCTCTTTTGGACATGATGTGAGTGATTTACTACCTTAAAATAAAAGTTGAAATTTGAAGTCTTTTGTTTTTCAAATTTCAACTTTTTTTTGAATGTTTTGCTTAAAAAAATATGTGGATTTATTTATTGGACATTGATAGTCTTTGATAAATAATTTTAATAACACGGAGAATATCATCGTCAGTGCACATTGGTCCAGAAGGGAGACATAGTCCATTGTTAAATAATGTTTCGCTGATACCATTAACGTACATTGGTGCGTTGGCAAATATAGGTTGAAGGTGCATTGGTTTCCAAAGAGGGCGAGTCTCTATTTGGTTTTCGTCCATACGGATGCGTAAATCTTCACGGTCGAAACCTGTTATTTTTGGATCTATCAAAATGCATGTTAACCAATAGTTAGAATTATAATCACTAGATGGAGCTTGCATTACGGTGATACCTTCTACGTCTTTTAGCAGTTCGGTATAAAGAGCGTGTATCTCACGACGACGAATTACATGCTCATTCAATACGTACATTTGACCACGTCCAATGCCTGCACAAATATTACTCATACGATAGTTATACCCAATTTCTTCGTGCTGATAATGAGGCGCATTTTCGCGTGCTTGAGTGGCGTAGAACATTGTACGACGTTTAGCCTCTTCGGTTGGGGTAACTAATGCACCACCACCTGAAGTGGTAATCATTTTATTGCCATTAAACGACAAGACGCCATACTCGCCAAACGTACCACAAGCTTGTCCTTTATAGGTAGAACCCAAGGCTTCGGCTGCATCTTCGAGCACAGGAATACCATAACGATTAGCAATTGCCATAATTTCATCCATCTTAGCAGGCATACCATATAAGTGTACTGGGATAATTGCTTTAGGATATTTACCCGTTTTAGCTTTACGGTCGATAATAGCTTGTTCGAGGAGTTGAGGGTCCATATTCCAAGTATCAGATTCACTATCGATGAAGACAGGAGTTGCGCCTAAATATGTGATAGGATTTGCTGATGCAGCAAACGTAAAGCTTTGGCATATAACCTCATCGCCCGTTTTCACTCCAAGCATAACAAGAGCAAGATGTAGTGCTGCTGTACCTGCAGAAAGAGCCACGACATGTTTGTTTTGACCAATATATTGTTCCAAATCAGCCTCAAAGCCATTAACATTTGGACCCAAAGGCACAACCCAATTAGTGTCAAATGCCTCCTTAATAAAATCCATTTCGCGACCCGACATGTGAGCCAACGAAAGCCATATTTTTTTATTCATAATTAATCAGCTAAAAAGTAATTCTCTATCATTTGCTCATTTGTGACAATGGGAGTCCAATCGCAATCGGCAGAAATAAGTGAGATATCTACACCCGCAGTATTAGTAGTACCATTATCTTGCAAAACTATCTGAGCTTTTGCATTGAATCGTTCGCCAATAGCATTAACTAATTCGGCAAGGTGCATAAGCGAAGTTTGATTGCCTGTACCTAAATTGTAGATTGGCTTTCGATTTTCGATTGGCAACATAGCCAAACGCGCTAATGCTTCGGCAGCATCTTCTACATCGAGAATAGAAGCATATAAAGTAGGTGAATTTATCGTAATAACTTCATTATTTTTAGCCTTTTGCACGAAATTATACAAAAAGCGCTGTTTCATATTGATACTTGCCAAACGAACATTAGTAACATTAGACAAACCTGATGTTTCGAAAATCTTTTCAACAGCATATTTTGTCATACTGTATAAATCAATAGGTTCAATAGGCGAATCTTCTTTGGATAACACACCAATAGGCAATCGTTTATATACACCTTGAGAAGAAATATTAATAACACTATCAACACTACCTCGTTTGAAACCATTAATAAGTTTTTGTGTGAAATCTATAGCAGAAGCAAGGTCTTGTGCTTGATTACTGCGTGCAAATGCACAATTAATTACAGTAGAAATATTAGGAAAATTAGCTTGAAAAATATCATCATTCACAATAACTTCTACTCCATCTAAAGGTCGATATGTAGATTTTTCCTCTGGAAGTATCGAAACAATAACATGACACTCTTTTTCGAGAAGATGTTTAACAACATGACTTCCCAATAGTCCAGACGCACCTGTAACAAGAATATTATTCATAAACGTTTCAAATTAAATTACCATACCTTCAATATCAACAGATTGTATGCCAGGCAATAATAAATTTTCACCTTCTGTAGATACAATTTGTATTTTAGCTCCTATATTCTGCATCGCTTCACACAATTGCTCTTTATTATCGACATATCCCAAGACACGCACAGTAATTTGAGTAAGCAATCCACGCATCTCCTCCGTAATAGTATCACCCGGATAATGAGTTAAAATAAAATCAATAATGCCTTCGGATTCTTTTAACTTATCACAACCATCAATACTTGCAATCGTGCCAGGAGCACACAAACATGACACATTATAAGATGGACGCATTGATATAGGATTAATTTTTCCAGCAATATCACCATCACACATTTTACCTGTCAAAGCGTGATTAATAAGCATTTTTAAAGGATTATATCCAGCAACAGTATCAAATATTTTATACTCCATAGAGCCAGTCAAACGATAACCGATATCATAAACATAACAAGTACCATCTTCCTCTTTACATTGCATAAACATCATACCATTCTTTATACCCAATTCAGAGAACATTTTTTTTGCATTATTCTCCACTTCTTGCTGATATTTAGGAGTAAAAACAGAAGGAAAAGTATATCCCACTGGAAGAGGAATTACATCGTTACCTTGATTATGCTTCACATGGCGATTAGCGATTGCAGATAAATAATATTCACCATCAACAAAAGTCCAAAAAATAGTGACTTCGCGCCCTGTCATATAACGCTCTATGATAATCTCACCTCGTTTAGATGCCTTCTTTGCCTCAACTATAGCAACTTGCAACTCCTCATGATTATGACAAATCTGTAATCCTCTCGAACCACTACCATCCACAGGTTTAACTATAACAGGATAGTGTATATCTTCAGACGTAATATCATATTGCTGAATAGTAGGAACACCAAAACAACGACACCACTCTTTATAAAGAGATTTGTTAGTGAGAATTTCAAATTGTTTTTTAGTTCCATAAGCAGGAAGATTGTTTATCTCACATAAATGTTGATATGACAACAAATAAGAATCAGTAAATCCAGTAAAAACCCCGTCAACTCCACACTCCTTAATTTTATGAGACAATAAATCATAATCTTCGATACTAATGTTCCAATACTCATCGGCAACCAACTTTGCAGGAGAGCGTTTTACATCGTACCAATCAGTTACAATGGTATAAACACCCATGCTTTTAGCAGTCTTTACAATATCTATCGAAAAACTATCACCACCTAATATTAATAGTTTTTTATTTTTTAAATAATTACCCATAATATCTTATTTCGCTCTATATAATGGAAAAAACTTATTTTCTATATCAAAATCTGAGTTTTCTTTTAATCTCAAATCTACCAATTTATTATACAATTCTTGATTAAAAATTTGTTTTCCGATAGAAAATTGCAATCCACTATTTCGATTAAATGCAGCTTTAAATTTATAAAGATTATCATTACCTGAACCTAAACCTCCTCCAAGATGCAATGTTTTAAAACCATTTTCACACCCCCACAATGCAACTTGATATAATAATAGATTTGTTGGTGCTAAATGACGATATTCGGTTAAAGAACCTGACAAATGATAATGAACTTGCTTATTAGCATAAAGAATAATACTTATAGCTATTATTTGACCATCTAATGTTGCATAAAAAACTTTAAAATTGCCTTTTAGATAATCAAAAATTGCTTTATAAAAATCTTCTTTAAAATAGTAGTATTCATCAGCATTATCCCTATCCATAGTTTTATTATAAATTGAAATAAAACTCTGAAAAATTGAATAATCATCGGTATGATGTATTTGGATATTTTTTTTTTGAGCTTTACGTATAATATTACGATTTTTACTTGTAATATTCTCCCAAATAACCTCTGGTGAAGTTAAATCCATTGCGATTGTATTACCCAAATCGATAACCTGAGATATAAATTTCATACACACGGCATTACCCAATACTGGATGATATCTCACAAAATCAGAAATTATATTCTCATCTTGCATTTTCTGCAAAAACTCATCTCTAAACAACAATAAATTCGCTTCATTAACTTCGCCATCAAACAATACACCACCATAACCATAAGGGGTAATGCTATCATAAACGTCTTTAATTGCAGTTTTACGCTTCATATACACATAAATAGCACGAAGATTTTCGCTCATATAATAAAGCAATTGAGGCTCACCATCTCCATGCACGTAAAACGAACGAGCATAACCACTCAAATAGTAAACATCATAATTGACAAACGAAGTTACTATTTCATCCCACTTATTACTATTATCTATATTATAGATTTGAATCATAGAAATTTGTTATTTGTTCACATATATATTTAATATCATCCACACCATACCGCGCATCACAATGAATACTCAACATTCTTTTTGAAAAATCACATGCCTCATCAAAATTAGATAATTCAGGCATAGACCACAATATAGCTGGATAGATATTTTTTTGTACGAGATATTTCTTTAAATTATCTCTATCCACTCTTGAATCACATTTGATTACAATAGAAAAAGGAGTAATATTTTCGCTATGCCCAACATATAATATATTATGTCCGCTCAAATAATTAAATGCGACTTGCCAATTATTAGACTTAATATTCAACCACTCTTGTATATCTATTGACTCAACAATCTGCAATGTTTTGGAGTCAATTCCCGATATTTCAAGAGATTCTATTTGCTGCTCTGTTTCGATATACAAACTTCTAAAGTAATCTTTTTTATGAAAGGTACCATTTAGATAATCCGCTTTTAGTTTCATTGCTTCATATCGCTTAGCTACAAGTGCATTTAATTCATTTGTTGGCTCAATCTGAATAGGTAATGAATGACTTTTAGGCGACCATAAAGCACCGCCCATTGCAATTGGCAAAGATTTGCGCAACGACGCAACGCACCAATCAGCTTTACTATTTAATGCCCAATGTGAATTTAAACCAAGAGTATGGTCTTCTATTATTGGAATTGGTAGGTTTAATTGTGTTACAGAAGTATCTAATCCAAAATAATTTACACGCAATATAACATCTCCATCTTCAAAAGGTAACTGTTGGATAGTTGTGTCAACATTATCATTTCCAGGAAAATCATTATATAATTTAACCTCTATATGCAATGTTTTTATATAATCTATCACCTCATAGCAAAAATAAGCAGGAATCCATATTCGTTTCCATTTATTATGCTGAATAAGCGCACCAAAGGCGTGACGTCCACATGCATATAAACGTTTATCTTTTAGAAAATCATAAGAAGTAGTATTTCCTATATAATTTTCGCCACATAAATGATAATCACTACCAAATTCAATCATTTCTTTTTTCTTTCTTCTAATAGTTGTAAATAGCGTTGGTGAAATCCTAAATCGTCGACTTCTTCCATATTTCCTGTACCCTCACCTACATCCTTGCGTTTCAATATATTCAAAACTGTTAACCAGCATATTTTTAAATCAGTTGCAAATGTACAATGATCGACATACCAAACATCTAATTCAAATTTTCTACTCAATTTACAATGATTACGACCATTAACCTGAGCCCAACCTGTAATACCAGGTCGCACGTCGTGTCTACGATTTTGTTCTGGCGTATACCATGGCAAATAGTGCATTAATAACGGACGAGGTCCTATCAATGACATATCTCCTTTCAACACATTGATAAATTGAGGTAATTCATCAATGCTCAACGAACGAACTAAACGTCCAATACGAGTTAAACGCTCAACATCAGGTAACAATTCACCATCTACACCACGTTCGTCTGTCATAGTCTTGAACTTTATTAATTTGAAAGGCTTACCATTTTTACCTGGTCGCTCTTGAAAGAAAAATGCACCTGTTCCTTTATTTGCAAAATGCAATAATATAGCTACTAATAAAATAAACCATCCGATGAAACAAAGAGCAGAAAAGGCAATAATAAAATCTAAAAAACGCTTAATATATTTTTTATACATAACTAATTATTTTGTCTGTATTGATTGAGAACAATATTAAAAATATCTGTCAACTGATGAGCAATAACTTCTGGAGAAAATCTGTTTTTACAATCTTCTGCAATTTTGGTTCTATCATACAATTGATAATTTTCAAACATATATTTAATATCATCAGCCAAAACATCTACATCATCAACAGGAAATAATAATCCGTTAAAATCAAATATGCATTCACGAATACCACCACAGTCGGAAGATATAACAGGTAAACCACACGCTAGTGCCTCTAATACGGCAACTGAAAAATTTTCAGCACGAGATGGCAAAATAAATACATTATTGGTTTTCAAAATATCAACCACCTGAATTTTATTTTTTTGTCCAAGCAAATGAATATTATCCTGTAAATCAACTTCATTTATTTGCTGTTGTAAATTACCAAGCTCTTCTCCTCCTCCTATTATATTCATTTCCCACTTTTCTTTTGGCAAATTTAATTTTGCAAACGCTTTTGGTAATAAATCAAACCCTTTTCCATAAACGAGTCTTCCAGTTGTAACAAATCTAATTTTACCATCATAATTAAAATTATTTTGTTGTCTAAAAAAATCTGCTCCTACCATATTATGAATTACAGTAGAATTTATGTCAAAGTGTTGTTTTATTCTATTTTGCAAAGATAAAGAAACTGATATTAATCTATCTACATTTCTATATGCTAATTGTCCAGCTTTCTTAACCCATGGGGTTAATTTATCTTTATTTATTTCACTCCAATGCTCAATAGCAACTAAAGGAATATTCCACTGCTTTTTCAATAAAGTTGCTATGTATGATGTTGTTAAATAATGAGAATATATAATATCAGGAGTACCATGCTCTTGAACTATTTTTTTAAATAAAAAATTATAATGAGCAAACGAAACTTTAGAAGAAAAATTGAAGCCAAATAGTTCACTAAGTTTTTTGGGTAGCAAACAATAATTATAACAATCTATTCCATCTACAAGTTGATGAGTCAACCCTATTTTTCTTTTATAAAATCTTACTCTTTCATCTACACTTAACACAACAACTTTATGACCAACACTCTTTAATGCTCTAGCTTGATCAAATTCAAAACACCCCCATAAAGGATCTTTTTCAGATGGAACTCCTCTTGAAATTAATAAAATATACATAGTTGTATTTTCTTACTTCTTATCAATATTGGCTAACATTTTTAATACCCTCTTACGACCTAAATATAGTGTATAAATATTAAAACCTGAATATTTAATACCTAATTTTACAAAACTTAAAAAAGTAGGTATTCCAAATTTTAAAGCTTGTTGCCAATAAGCTAATAACGAATTCTGATATTGAGGCATACCAACTTCACGTATCAATTTATTTACTCGCAACTGCACTTCATAACGTATTTTAACTGCCTCAGGTTTCGGATTTGTAACTAAACTACCTTCTCTTTCTGTGACAACATAAACCTTACGTTTATCTACAAAAACTAAATTTGCCGCAATTGCTGATTTAACACAAAACATCGAATCATTACAATAACGAGTTCCATCAAAAACAATATCATTATCTACAACCAAATTGTATTTAATCATTTTTGCTACGGGAACTGAATGAGCAAATTTAAGTAAATTTACTTTATGCTCATCCTCAGTATCACAAAATTCAATATATGTTTTATATATAGAAAATCGATTAGAAGGTAATAATGAATCAGAAAAAACAGAATCAGTATTAAAATAAACTATATCAAACTTACTACTGCTATATTCATCAAAAACAGAAAAAGCTCTCTTATCAAAAAAATCATCAGCATCTAAAAACAACAACCATTTACCTTCTGTTTTTTTTAAAGCTTCATTTCGCGCTACTCCAGCACCCTTATTTTCCTTTAAATATATAAATTCGCAAGTAGCTTTTTCAAAAGCATCCAATTTTCTAAATTCATTTTCATCTATCCCACTATTATCATCTACTACCAATATTTGAATATCCTCACGATCAGGTATTGATGCCAAAGCTCTACCCAACAAATCAATAATCTTATAATGCGGAATAATAACAGTATAATTATATTGTTTCTCCATTTTCTATATACAAATTTGGTGAAAAATAATTCAAAAACAAGTAATAAAACACAAACATCATAGAATATGACTCCATCGTCATCATCAACAAAAAAGAACAACATCCAAATTGTAAAAATGTTATTGAGTCTGTGATATTTTTATTGGCACTTCGCACGCAAATAACCAAAATAACAATAAAAAGAGACAATAAAATCACACCACCTTTAAGTAACATTGTTAAGATAAAATTATGAGCAGATAAAACATTAAAATGATAATCAAACCATTCTGATGGTTGCAAGCCATAACCTATCCAAAAAGAATCTATAACTAATTCAACAGCTTCAAGCCACACTCTTGCTCTATCAGTGAATGTCATATCTTTTCCCAATATATCTTCTATGAACCAAACAGCATAATTATTATCTATCTCCATTTGCATGTAGATAAGAATAAAATTAAAAGATAAAACAAATATAAAAAATATCTTTAATGCTAAGCGTGCACCTTTTATTTTACTAAATAATATAAAAAACACTGTTAATGCTATACCTACAGCAGATGTCATAGACCCCATAATTACAACTGTAAAAAATGAGGATATTGAAATTATTAATAAGTTTAATCGCATTTTATGCGTACTATAAGAATAAAATGCATTAGTAATAATTGCGGATAATAATACGGGTCCCATAGAATTGTAATTGCGACCCAAAATAAATGCGGCTTTTCCTTCAATGTAAAAATGTGCACTTGGTGAAATTAATGTTAACAAAAAATTCAAATAAACGAAGGAAGACAAAATTATCACTGCAGATTTTAATATATCTTGATAATTAAAGAATTTAAAGATGATGAACAATGTCGATATATTTATAAACTGAAATATGAACATTGTTTTTTGCTCTGAATATAAAAAGGAGACAATGCCAAGAAAAATGGCGTATAATAGTAAGAAATATTCTAATTTAGTAAGATAAAAATGTCGTAAATAAAAATAAAATAAGTAACAAAAGACCAAAAGCCTAAGTCCCGAAAATAATACATCTAGCATTGGTATAAAATCCAATACTAACATTGTTTGTGCAAAGAGAATAAACATTGCACCAAAAAGTATTATTTGTTTTTTTGTTACTATCCACATATATTATTTCGACAAATCAATTAAATCTCCTAACAACTTATCGGTATATTTCAATTTATCAACATCTAGACCTGCGGCAGGGGTAAATGTTAACTCTCCAAAAATAACATTCCCATCAACTAAATAAAAATCTGAACGCACAAAAGGGAATGGTGCCGATAAAATTTCGGCATAACGAATCATCTCATTCCAACCTGCAGGAATATCATAATGAAAATCTTTTGGAGCTTCTAGTCCATCCTTAGTCATATTGCGTTGCAAATTTCCCTCACAATCAAAATAATAAAATTTAGGAATTCCTTTTTCACGACCAATACATACCATCACATAATAGGGTTTACCATTACAACAATATATTTTATAATCATCTGGTGCTGCATTATTATGAGTGTCCAAAAATTTCTCACATATTATTTTTTTAGGTATGTACGAATAATGCATCTCCGACAAACGCAAATGTTGTAAACTACGCATCCACTTAGCAAGCATACGTTTAGTTTTTGAAATATTCAATTTTGATTTATCCGTACAAATCAAATTCATACCACAACCATAGTTCAACTTCATCACAAATTTATTCGGAAATTTATCAAAGTCTATATCACTCACTTTCTCATAAACTCCATACAAATCATTTAATATCTCTTCACATCCACACTTCTCAACATATTCACGCACAGCATACTTATCTGCGCACTGAATTACTAACGGATTTTTATAATATGTATTAAACTTCAACCACAATACTTTCTCATTTGAAGTTTGTGGATTATTTAAATCTAACTTCTTACCAAAACGACGCCAATACAAGAATTTAGTATTCAATTTTGGAGAAATTAAAGTCAAAAACGATGAAAAAATATGACTTATTTTTTTTCTTATATTACTCATATGTTTTTATATTATAGGAAGTTTGACTTCTTCCATTTTATATGCAATTTGTCTATAATCGGTCTGTTTCAAACTATTTGCGATATTGATTAAAGATGTAGTAATTGGAGTTTCTATATTTTTTAGTTTTGCTAAATTTTCTAATAAACATAAACCCATTGGCACATCTTCATAAATATAACGAGTGTCTAAATTAGCAGGACCAGTAGGTGCATCTTCTGCATAAGAGCGAAAAACAGAAAGACTATCTTTTGTTAAATCATCTTCATTGCGCCATTTTGCTGCATCTAAATAATTCAAAGCTTCACCGCCATAAGCCTTTATAACCAAGTTTTTCTCAATATCTAGAGCTGATATTATATTCCAGACCGAATCAGAGAATGCCTCTTTATACATACAAAAATCACCGTTTGAATATTCAATCCTGCTAACAGACATAATTACACCTATAGTGTGAACAACTAAGTTTGGATTATGTAAAGCAGTTTCTATCACATTATTACGCAAATATTTATGTTGCCCGAACAAAGTGTCTATTTCTGACAGATATTTATTGTGTTCATTGTTATAAAAGCTAACTGCATTTCTAGCATTTTTAAATAAAATGCGTACACAACCAGGTTTTTCTATGCGAGCATCATATGGAGTCGATTCACCTTCTACTAAAATAATATCATTCGTATCAACATATTTAGCAAAAACCGTAGATCCCAAATTGCCTGGAATAATAAACACTATTGTGCCTTTTTTTAGATATTTTGAAATTTTAGGAGCTAAATTTCGGTGCTGTAAACTTTGAGTTAACACCATCACAATATCAGCATCTTTTAGTCCTAATTCTAGATTTTTTGTTACTAAATCCAATTCTACATAACCATATTTATCTTCATCAGTAGAATCAATATATTCTATTTTTTTTGTTCGCTCTATTACGTTAAAATGTTCATTATGCATAGAGTTTGATGTTTTTATCAAACGTACACTATGCCCATTCATTACCAATTTTATTGCTTGAGCACAACCACTATTCCCAGCACCTATAATTGCTATTTTTTTCATCGTTTTATTATTTTATTGATAATATTTACAAACAAATTACGCATTTGTGTTTTTTCTGTTTTTGAAAAAGCGGAGCAAAATGCAACCAATGCAAAAACAGCATTTCCTAATAAGAATGTCAGTATTATTCTATATTCACTAGTTATAAATATTTTTATGATATAACATGTAAAAACGATCGAGATTATTGATAAAACAACTCGTATTAATACACTATTAAAATATGATTTTATTGACATTCCTGATGTAATTTTCAAGAAGGGTATTCTTATCATTGCGCATATAAATTCAAATATTGCATAGTTCCAAATTGCCAATTCTATTGATAAACCTAACTTAATGCATATCCACAATGACAATAATGTAATCAATTTCACGGTATTGACTACCAAAGAATAATTTTTTATGTTTCCTATAGCTTGATTGGCGGAGCCCAATCCAATTGTTAATTGATCCAATAGAGAACCGATTAAGACAACTTGACAAAACAACACGGCATATTCTGGTACTTTATCCAACCATAGATTGAGTAATGTTTCCATTTCAAAAATCACAGGAACAACAACCATTGCTAATATCAAAAATGAAAATTTACAGGCTTTGAATGCTAAATTCAACATTTGCTCGCGATTGCCACACCCTTCTGCTTTGGTTATTTGTGGATTAATTGCGTTCAAAAAGGATGTAGAAACAAAATTTATTGCGCTTGATACTTGTAATGCTAACCCATATGAGGCATTAATAATAGTTCCTAGAAAGCGATTTAATAGTATAGCTATACCTTGTGTTCTGCCTACTATGCACATAGTACTATATAGAGTCCATGTCGCAAAATTGGATAATTCTAAGATATAACTTTTGTTTATCTTAAACTTCCAATTGATGTTACACTCTTCATATTTAATCAAAGCAAAAGCAGAATATGCAAACAGATTAAATAAAGCAATAAATAACAATCCTATGGCGTATGCTATTAGTCTATCAAATGTTATAACACTTAATAATAAAGCAAAAATCACTTTCATCATTCCATCTAAAACATCAACAATAGAAACATATACTATATTTTCTCGTGCTATATATAATGCTCTAAAAGGTGTTGTTATAAAAGTGATACATAGAATTGTTGCTACTATATGAAATACTATTTTTGCGGCATAGATTCTATTTTCTGTTATATTCAAAAATCCATCAAAAAGAAATAGTCCGACAAATTCAATAATACCTAAAATTAAAAAGCCTAGAATAATATGAATAAAAAGACTATTTTCAAAAATTATCTTTAATTTTGATTTTTCTTCTGCACCATGATAAAAAGAGAGATATCGTTGAGTGGTGATGACTAACGAATTGTTTATAAATGACAACATTGACACCACACCTACTATTAGCGTATAGATACCATAATCTTCAAAACCTAAATATTTTAATATCAAGTTAACCGAGTAAAACGACATTAAAATATTAAGGATTGTACGACAATACTGTGATGCTGTATTTAAAACTAATCTTTTGTTAGCCGATAATGCCATAAGATTTATAACATCCTATTTTTTAACGATTTTTATACATCTCTTCATAGTACTTTTCGTACTCACCAGATGTAATATTATTCATCCACTCTTGATTATCGAGATACCAACGTACTGTTTTTTCGATACCTTCTTCAAATTGCAATGATGGTTCCCAACCTAATTCTTTTTGCAATTTTGTTGAATCTATTGCATAACGTGCATCATGGCCAAGGCGGTCTGTTACGTACGTAATCAATTCTAATGAATGACCTTCTGGATTTCCGAGTATTTTATCGACGGTCTTTATCATCACTTTAATGAGGTCAATATTTTTCCACTCATTAAATCCTCCAATATTATATGTATCAGCAATTTTGCCTTCGTGGAATATCAAATCGATAGCTCGTGCGTGGTCCTCTACAAATAACCAATCACGCACATTTTCACCCTTACCATATACAGGAAGT
>JAZOMI010000140.1:0-8757 GCA_045653825.1 Candidatus Aphodosoma sp.
ATAAAAACAAATTTAGAGAAACTTGGCACTCCAATGCCGGTGCTTTAAATTTGTTTTTTTTATTTTACGCAGTTGTGTGTCTAGTAAATCTAGATTTTCTAGAAAGGCTAAGATATTCAACTTAACAAAATTATGCAAAAAGAATTAGTAATAAATGCGCAAAACGACCAAATCGCCATTGCTCTCCTCGAAGACAAAAGTTTGGTCGAACTCAACAAAGATACATTGCAACACTCCTTCGTAGTGGGCAATATCTATCTTGGTCGAGTTAAAAAACTCATGCCAGGACTCAATGCTGCATTTATAGATATAGGTTCTGAAAAAGAGGCTTTTATCCATTATCACGACCTCGGTCAGCAATTCCTCACCTTCAACCACTACGTGCGCCAAGTCCTCGATGACCACAAACATGAGCCTAAGGTGAAACGTATGCCCGACCTACCCAAAGACGGTCAAATCAAAGACGTTCTCCAACAAGGTCAATTCATAATGGTTCAGATTGTTAAAGAACCAATCAACACCAAAGGCCCTCGCCTCACAGGCGAAATCAGCATCGCAGGACGCAACATGGTCTTGTTGCCTTTAGGCGATAAAGTCTCTGTATCTCAAAAAATTAAATCCAACGAAGAGCGCGTGCGCCTTCGTAAATTGGTACAAAGTATCAAATCTCCATCTTTCGGCGTAATTATTCGTACCGTTGCAGAAGAAAAACGTGTTGCCGAACTCGATAACGAGCTCAAAATGATGGAGAAACGCTGGGCTAAAGTCGTAAACGAACTACGTCGTGCCAAAGGTGTATCTCTCTTGATGGAAGAGAGTAGTCGCACTGTATCTATATTGCGAGATTTGTTTACCCCTGAATTTGAGGCTATTCACGTCAATTCGCTCTCTGCCTACGATGAGGTGGTGTCGTATGTCGAAATGATTGCTCCCGAACTCAAAAACATAGTTAAACTCTACGATGGCGAACTTCCTATTTTCGACAATTTTGCCATCACAAAACAGATAAAATCACTCTTCGGTCGCACCGTTTCGTTCAAGCGTGGAGCTTATCTCATTATGGATAAGGCTGAAGCAATGCACGTTATCGATGTCAATAGCGGTACGCGCACCAAAGCCTCTCAAACTCAGGAAGAGAACGCTTTAGAGGTCAATATGGCTGCCGCTACCGAAATCGCACGCCAACTCCGTCTTCGTGATATGGGCGGTATCATTGTAATCGACTTTATCGATATGAACGAAGGGGTAAATCGTAATCAGCTCTATGAGCATATGCAGCAACTCATGAGTGCCGATCGTGCTCGCCATAACATATTGCCACTCAGTAAGTTCGGACTTATGCAAATCACACGTCAGCGTGTGCGTCCAGCCCTTGAGGTCGATACTACCGAGGTATGTCCTACCTGTTTCGGTACGGGCAAAGCAAAGCCATCTATCCTCTTCACCGACCAATTGGAAGAAAAATTCGAACTCATAAAAGAGGTTTACAACACCTCTCGTTTCACCATACATCTGCACCCTTACGTAGCAGCGTATATCAAAAGCGGATTCCCTTCTCAACTATTACGTTGGAAAATGAAATATGGCTTTGGCATTAGAATATTGCCAGTTCAAGAATTAGGCTTCCTTCAGTACCGATTTGTCGATAAAAACGGCGATGAACTCGATTTAAATAGCACAAAAGCAATGCTCGAAGAATAAAAAAAAGAATGACTTTTCAAAAGTCATTCTTTTTTTTGTATTATGTGTTTTTGGGGGTTGTTACACGGTCGACGAGGTAAATTATGTTTTGGAATGGGACGCCACTATGGGTTGTGAGGCCGATTTCGCAAGTGCGAGAGTTGGAGTAACCTGCAGTGATTCCGTGACGTTCGATTTGAGGACGGAGTTTGCGGAGAGCCCATTCGTTGACTTCGGGATGAGTGAAACCTTTGTCGCCTGCAAATCCGCAACAGCCAACTTCTTGAGGTACAATTACAGAGGTAGAGCACATTTCGGCAAGGCGGATGAGGTTGGGTTTGAGTCCCATTTTGGTGGTAGAGCAAGTCGTGTGCACCGTGATAGTATCGTTGATAGGGGTGAAATTGAGGCGGTCGGCAACGAATTTGAGTATGAATTCGACAGGTTCGTACATATCTACACCATTGATAGTGTGACGCATACGGTAGAGGCAAGGCGATTGGTCGCAGAGCACTGGGTATTTGCCATTTTCAGATGCTTTGAGTAGGGCACGTTCGAGTTCGGCAGACTTTTGGTCGGCAAGTTCAGGCATACCTTTGCTTTCCCAAATAGTACCGCAACAGAGGCTCTTCATATTTTCAGGGAAGATGATTTCGTAGCCTGCTTTTTCGAGTAGTTGCACGGTTTTTTGCATCAATGGAGTCTGGTCGGGGTCGTGTTTGGCAGTGCCCATAGTTTGATTGATGCACGATGGGAAGTAAACGACTTTATTGAGTGAGGAGTTAGGAGTTAGGCGTGAGGAGTTAGTCGTTGGTCGGTGAGTGGCGCAAGGCATGGCGGGTGTCCAAAGTGGGATTAGTTTGCCTGTACCATAGTGGAGGCCTTTGGCGATAGAAGACATTAGTTTGTCGCCGAGTAGCCAATTGGCAGAAGATACAAGACGGAGACCTACGCCGAGAGTCGTTTCGATGCCAGCAAGGTGATTGGCTGCGAATTTGCCAATAGATTGAGCCATACGGCTTTGGTTGATTTCGCGTTCGCGTATGACATGAATGAGTTCGCCTGTATTGATTTTGATAGGGCATGAAGTAGAGCAGAGACTATCGCCTGCACAAGTGGCATTACCTAAATATCGGAACTCTTTGATGAGTTGATTGAGACGAGCATCATCTTCGTGAGTTTGTTGTAAGCGAGATATTTCGCGCTGAACGACAATACGTTGGCGAGAAGATAGAGAGAACCCACAAGTTACGCAATTGACCTCACAAAAGCCACATTCGATGCAACGGTCGATGAGAGGGTGGCATTGAGGAAGTGGTTTGAGGTTGGATATGTGACATTTAGGGTCGTCGTTGAAAATAACGCCAGGGTTGAAGATATTGTCGGGGTCGAATAGACGTTTTACCTCTTTCATAAGTTGGAAAGCGTCGGCACCCCATTCGCGTTCGACGTATGGAGCCATGTTGCGACCTGTGCCATGCTCGGCTTTGAGAGAGCCATCGTAGTGACCGACTACCATATTGGCAACATCTTCCATGAGAGCCTCATAGCGATTGATTTCGGCTTCGGAGTCGAAGCGTTGGTTGATGATGAAGTGGTAGTTGCCTTCGAGGGCATGACCATAGATGACAGCATCGTTGTAGTGATGATGCTCAAGGAGTTGTTGTAGTTCTTCGGTAGCCTCGACAAGGTGGTGGATTGGAAAAGCCACGTCTTCGATGAGGCAAGTAGTGCCTATGGGGCGCATACTGCCGACCGAAGGAAATATGCCAGAACGGATAGCCCAATATTGATTTACGACAGTGGGGTCGGACGTAAAGGCATGAGGGCGAAGTGTTTGGTATTGTGCAACAGTTTGGTTTACAACGTTGATTTGTTCGTTGAGTTGAGCCTCAGTTTCGGCTTCGACCTTGATGAGCAGAGCCATTGTGGTGGCAGGGAGTTGGTCGAAATCTTCTACCGAGTCCTTAACCGAACATAGTGATTTGTAGTCGAAAAGTTCGACCGCAGAAACAGGGTTCTTTTTGAGACTTATGACAGCACCACAAGCATTGCGAGTGTCGGTGAAATAGATGAGCGCACTTGCCGAGTGAGGGAGGATAGGGAGAGTGGTCATAGTGGCTTCGGCAAGGAAAGCGAGAGTGCCTTCGGAGCCAACCATGAGGTGCGTGATGATGTCGAAAGGGTCGTCGTGTTCGATGAAAGGGAGGATGTTGAGACCCGTTACGTTTTTGATGCTATATTTAGAGCGAATACGAGTAGTAAGAGATTGGTTGGCACGAGTTTGGTCGCGAAGAGCCTCAATGCGAGCGATGAATTCGGGGTGAGATTGGCTAAATTTGTTGCGGCTTTGAGGGTCGCCAGTATTGAGAATGGTGCCATCGGCGAGAATTATACGCACAGATTGTAGCATTTTGTCGCTATTGGCGTGGATACCACACGACATACCAGAGGCATTGTTAGAGATGATGCCACCGACCATTGCGCTTTTGATAGAGGCAGGGTCGGGACCGAATTTGCGGTGGTATGGGGCAAGGAGTTCGTTGACACGTTGTCCGATGATACCCGGCTGAAGTACGATGTGCTCACCGTTGTCGAGGATAGAGTAGCGTTCCCACTTTTTGCCTACAACAGCGAGGATGTCGTCGCTAATGGCTTGACCTGAAAGGCTTGTGCCAGCAGCGCGCCAAGTGATGTGGCGACGGTCGTTGTGGGCTTTTTGGATGAGACGGATGATGTCGGCGTCGTTGTTGGGGTGTTCGACGGTTTTAGGGAGTAGTCGGTAGAATCCAGCATCGGTGCCCCATGCGAGGGAGTTTATTAAGTTATTTTTTTGTTTTGACATAAGTACAAATTTTATGTTTATAGGCTTACAATTTATGGTGCTATTTTTTTAGTTTTGCAAGGAGTATCATTTGTTATAAGTACATGCCTTGTTGTGGTAGTTTGTACTTTTTTGTTATGTTTTTTTGAAGTGGATACACAATGAGAGTGTGTATTCAGTCGTGGTATTTTTTACTTGTATAGATAGTATTTTGAAGCGAGTTTGCGGTAGGCTTCTTCGTCTTTTTCGAAGTAGTCTTTTACGTCAGCCCAGCGGTAGGTTTCAGAGAATTTTTCGCGGATGAAATTTGTGCCACATACCTTGTCGAACATTTGGAAGCGGTTTTGAGGAGCCTCTTTGAAGATGTCGTGGTGAGGGTACATTTCTTTAACTACTTGCATGACGTAGAATTGGATTTCGGTGAGGCGCGCTTTTTCGTATTCAGTGATATAGATTTGTACGCCACCGCAGAGTTCGCCTTTAGAAGTAGAATAGTATGGTTTGTAGTGGATAGGGTGGAAGAGTACGCCAGGGAGGTTGAGAGCGTTGAGGTTTGTTGCGAGCGAATCGGCATTGAACCAAGGAGCACCGATAGTTTGGAAAGGGAGAGGGTAGCCAACGCCCATGTTGATGTAGTAGAGTTCGCCGAGAATACCAGTAACAGGGTAATAGATAGCCGATTGAGGGTAAGGAATGTGAGGCGAAGCAGGAATCCATTCGAGGCCAGTTTCGTCCCAAGTCATGTTGCGAGTCCAACCTTCCATAGGGATGACAGTTAGTTTACATTTTTCGCCGAGCATGCCCTCTTCGTTGAGCATGAGGGCAAGTTCTCCTGGAGTTTGGCCATAGAGGTAAGGTATTTTGAATTGAGAAACGAATGACACGTATCCGTCTTCAACGAGATTACCTTCGATACGATTGCCTCCGAGAGGGTTAGGACGGTCGAGTACTACGAATTCTTTATCGTTTTCGGCAGCAGCTATCATACCCATGCCCATAGTGCTGATGAAAGTGTAAGAGCGGCAACCGATGTCTTGAATATCGTATACTATAACATCTACATTTTCAAGCATTTCTGGTGTTGGTTTACGGGTTTTGCCGAAGATAGAGTACATAGGTACACCTGTGCGTGGGTCAACTGTATTGTCGACATGGTCACCAGCATATACATCGCCACGTACACCATGTTCGGGAGCGAAAAGAGCGACGAGTTCGATGTCTTCGGCTTCGTGGAGAATGTCGATTGTAGATTTGAGATGAGAATCAACACCGGTAGGGTTTGTAATAAGACCTACGCGTTTGCCTTTTAGAATGTCGAAATTTTGGTCGCGGAGGACTTCGATACCAGGTTTTACTTTAGTGGTAGTTTGATTGTTGGTACAACCAGCAGGGATTATGAACATGCTGATTATGATAAAGATAAGTGTAAAAAATGATAGACTTGTTCTCATAGTAGTATAATGTTTATTTTTTGCAAAGGTAATAAATTTAATTCGTAAATTCAAATTTTTTTTGTATCTTTGCACTCCAAATTTTTTTTAAATGAAAAGTAGTAGAATACAACGATTTGTAGGTGTGTTTATGGCACTATTGATGGTGAGTTATTTGGCTTGCCTTTCGTTGTGTTTGCATACTCACGTTGTTGATAACAAGGTATTTACTCACTCGCACCCTTACAAAACTACTTCGCACTCTCACTCGGGTGTGGAGATTGTTTTGCTTAAATTGCTTTCTGATTTTACGGCTTTAATATCTGATGAAAATGTCGATGTTAAGCCTTATTTCTCGCTAATTTGTGAGGTTAATTCTCTCGTTTCTTTGCACGTAGAGCCTTTCTATCTTGCTCATCTCTCGTTGCGTGCGCCGCCTTTTATTTAATCCATAATGCATAATTCATAATGCATAATTTCGGACGCTCGAACCGAGCGTCCCTACTGTTTTTTTAGACAGGATGACATATGACAAATTTCATATAAAAAACACATTCTTTAAATATGTCTTTGTTGTTGAGATTTTGCATTGCAAAAGCGAGACCATTATGAATAAAAAGAATATGTTCTTATGTCATTTTGTCTGAAAGAAAAAAATGTCTTTCTGTCTAAAAAAATTGATATAATTATTTTTCCATTTTTTTAAAACTTATTTCAATGAAAAAAACAATAATACTCTTATTGTGCATAATGTCGTGTGCATTGTGCATAAATCTTAATGCTCAATCGCGTCACACTGACGCTAACCTCGTAGGCCACGTGCTCGACGCAGCAACAGGCGAGCACCTTCCTTTCGTCACTATCCAACTTCAAGGCACTTCTATCGGTGCTGTATCTGGTGCCTCTGGTCACTTCCTTCTCACAAATCTCCCTGTCGGCGAAACTACTATAACATTCTCAATGGTGGGTTATCAAACCGTTGAGGCATCTTTGCTCCTCGAAGAGGGCAAAACTTGCGAAATCAACATCGCTATGGAAGAAGAGTCGCTCCTCATCGACCAAGTGGTGGTCACTGCCAACAAATATGAAACCAAAAAACGCGAGGCTACTACTATCGTCAACGTCATCTCGCCTCTCCTCATCGAGTCTACTGCATCTAACACTATGTCCGACGTGCTCGATTTCCAAACAGGTGTGCGTGTCGAAATGTCGTGCCAAAACTGTGGTGTCCCTCAACTTCGTATCAATGGCCTCGAAGGTCAATATACTCAACTCATGATGGACTCGCGTCCTATCTTCTCGTCGCTTGCGTCGGTGTATGGTTTGGAACAAATCCCTGCTGGTATGGTGGATAGAGTAGAGGTGGTGCGTGGCGGTGGCTCAGCACTTTATGGTTCGAATGCTATCGGTGGTGTGGTGAATATCATCACTAAAGAGCCTGTACGTAACTCGCTTAACATCGCTCAAAATACTCAAATTATGGGCGGTAAGGCATGGGATAGTAACACTAACTTGAATGGTTCGTTCGTTACTTCTGATTCTAAAATCGGGGTGTTCCTCTTCGGTGTGCTCCGTCAACGTGAGGCTTACGACCGCGACGACGATGGTTTCTCTGAAATTCCTCGTCTCAATAGTGCTACGCTCGGTATGCGCTCTTATTTCAAAACTTCTGACTACTCTAAACTTACTCTCGAATATCACCATGTGACTGAGGCTCGTCGTGGAGGTAACAATCTCGACCGTCCTGAGCACGAGGCCGATATTGCCGAATCGTTGCGTCACAACATCGATGCTGGTAACCTTCGTTGGGACTACTATTCACCAGATGAGCGCCACTATGCTACTGCCTATTCTTCGATTCAACATATTGGTCGTAACTCTTATTTTGGCACTGCGCAAGACCTTAATGCCTATGGTGCGAGCGATGATATCACTGCCGTAGTAGGTGGTCAATATCGCTTCCACATGTACAACTGCCTCTTTATGCCTGCCGACCTCTCGGCTGGCGTTGAGTATCAATACAACCGCCTCCGCGACCAAATCATGGGTTACGGTCGTGATATTCGCCAAAATGTTCACCTCTATGGTGGTTATGTGCAAAATGAGTGGAAAAACAAAGATGTGTCGTTCCTTATTGGTCTTCGTGGCGAAAAACACTCTATGCTCAAACGCCCAATCTTTTCGCCTCGTGCTAATGTGCGCTATACTCCTATCAAAGAGGTGGTGCTTCGTGCTACATACGCTAGCGGTTATCGTGCTCCTCAAACTTATGATGAAGACCTTCACGTAGGTGCTGTAGGTGGCGAAGTGTCGCTTATTCAATTATCTGATTCTTTGCGCCCTGAGATGTCGCACTCGGTGAGTGCTTCGGTCGATTGGGCTAAGAAAATCGGCGCATGGGAGACCAATGTAACTTTCGAAGGTTTCTTCACTCAACTCAACGATGTATTCTCGTTGGTCGAAAATGGTCATGACGCATTGGGCAACCTCTTGCTGTTGAGAACTAACGAAAAAGGTGCACGCGTATATGGTATGAATATTGAGGGTAAAGTGGCTTATAAAACTAAATTCGTATTCCAACTCGGTTATACATACCAACAAAGCCGCTATATCGAGGCAGTTACTTGGAGCGAAGATGAAAGCATATTGCCACAAAAACGCATGTTCCGCACGCCTGACCATTATGGCTATTTCATGGCAACCTATGAGCCAATCCGCAAATTCACTATCAACCTCAACGGTAAACTCACAGGCCCTATGCTCATTCAGCACTATGCAGGTTATGTCGATAGAGATGAAGAGGTGTTGTCGCCAACATTCTTC
>JAZOMI010000141.1:0-6616 GCA_045653825.1 Candidatus Aphodosoma sp.
CCTGCAAGTGGCAAACGTATGGTGATTGTGAACGATACGTTCGCTCGCTTCGACACTAACACATGGCATGGCGCTGGCGTGGGTATTCCTGTGTTCTCGTTGCGTTCTAAAAAATCGTTCGGTTGTGGCGACTTCTCTGACCTCAAACTTATGGTGGATTGGGCTGCGAAAGTGGGCTTGAAACTTATTCAAGTGTTGCCGTTGAACGATACTATTGGCACTCATACTGAGGCTGACGTGTTGCCATACGCTGCAATTTCGGCATTTGCACTCAATCCATTGTTCCTTGATTTGTCAAAATTGACAATGCCTAAAAAAGATGCTATCGTAGAGGAATATAAGAAATTGCAACCTATATATAATACGGAAGAACGTATGGATTTCTTGAATGTGGTGAACTTCAAACTTCGCTATATCGAGGCTGCATATAAATATAATAAAGATAAATTCCTTGCGTCGGAAGACTTTAAACAATTCTTTAAAGATAACGAATATTGGTTGAAACCTTATTCGGTTTATTGCTGTGTTCGTGATCAACGAGGTACTTGTGATTATCGTCAATGGAACGAATTTGCTGTATATTCAGAAAAGAAAGCTGATGAATTGACACACACAACTCATCCATGGTTTGATAATATTGCTAAATGGTGGTATTGCCAATATCAACTCCATTTGCAATTGCGTGAGGCTGTAGAATATGCTCATGCTAATGGCATCGTGGTGAAAGGTGATATTCCAATTGGTGTGAACCGCAATAGTGTTGACACTTGGGTGGCTCCTGAACTCTTCAATATGGACACTGCCGCTGGCGCCCCTCCTGATATGTTTGCCGTCAAAGGACAGAATTGGGAACTCCCTACATATAACTGGGAAGCTATCGAGCGCACAGGTTTTGATTGGTGGAAAAAACGTTTCGAGCAAATGGCTCGCTATTTCGATACTTTCCGTATCGACCATATCCTCGGTTTCTTCCGCATTTGGCAAATCCCAGCGCGTCATCAAGAGGGTATTATGGGTTACCTCAATCCATCTATTCCTTTGTATGTAGATGAGTTCGAATCGCGTGGAGTGTGGTTTGATTATGAGCGTTTCACTAAACCTTATATTACAGACCATATCCTTTGGGAAAACTTTGGCGATGAGGCTCAATGGGTGAAAGATAACTGCCTTTACATCGAGCATGGTTTTGCTTATCGCCTCCGTCCTGAATGGGCTAATCAAACTGACGTAGAAGCGCGTTTCCGTCGTGGCGAAATCTCTGAACGTGTGAAATATGGTATGTTCGACTTGATTTCTAATGTATTGTTGTTCGAAGTCGAAGGTTCTGAAGGTCGCCAATACTATCCACGTTATGGCATGCAAACTCTTTCTACTTTTGCTGCCTTGAACGACCACCAAAAACGTGTGTTTGAAGAACTTTATGTAGAATATTTCTATCGTCGTCAAGATGCTCACTGGTATAAATCAGGTATGCGTAAATTGCCAGCATTGAAAGCGGCATCGAATATGTTGATTTGTGGTGAAGACTTGGGTATGATGACACATTGCGTTACTGCAGTAATGAATGAATTGTCTATTTTGAGTCTTGAAATTCAACGTGCACCTAAAACAGATAAAATCGAATTCTTCCACCCAGCAGATGCGCCATATTTGTCGGTTGTAACACCTTCTACTCACGATATGAGTACAATTCGTGGTTGGTGGGAAGAGGATAGAGAAGTGAGCCAACGTTTCTATAATCACGAACTTGGTCACTGGGGTGATGCTCCTTATTTCTGTGAATGGTGGGTGTGCCGTGATATTTTGGTACAACATCTCTATTCTCCTGCTATGTGGGCAATATTCCAATGGCAAGACTTGATGAGTATTTCACCTGAATTACGTCGTGACAATCCAGAAGCTGAACGTATCAATGTGCCTTCAAATTCATACCACAGCTGGCGCTATCGTATGCATATCAATCTTGAAGATTTGATGAATGAAAATGAATTTAATGATACATTGAGAAATTATATCAAACAAGCAGGTCGATAATAGGATAAATGCCAAATGGCGACCGTTGACAATAGACTATTGATCGTTGACAAAAAAGTTAGCACTCGTTGCTAACTTTTTTTTGTTCAATTAAATATTTTTTTGTAACTTTGCGAGATAAAATTGTATATAGTGTAATAATGAGAAATAAGCAATATATATATTGGTTTTTTGTAGTAATAGTTTTATTTTCTTCGTGCGTAATGTCGAAGAAAATCAACTATTTACAAGACGGACCGAATGTGCCAGTCTATAATGACTCTGTTTCGTTTGATGATTATAAATTACAACGAGGAGATTATATTTACGTACGAGTAAATGCAATTGATTTAGAAATGGCAGATATGTTTAATGGCAATGTCTATGTTACAAGTATGTCTTACATGACTCCCGATAATTCATCTGCGCGACTTTATTTATATCTTGTTGAAGAAGATAATTGTATTGATTATCCCTATGTAGGTAGAGTTGAGGTTGAAGGAAAAACATTGCGTCAAGTGAAGTTGTTGTTAGAAGAGAAATTACAGGGTATGTTGCAAGGTTATTCGGTTGATGTGCGTTTGGCTAATCGTAGCTTTTCAATAATAGGAGAATCAGGAAGCGGGCGATATAATATACCTCGTGAGCAACTTACTATTTATGAGGCTTTAGCAATGAGCGGCGATTTGTCGTTGTATGCCAATCGTAAAAATGTGCATATCATCCGACAAACACCAGAAGGTACTAAAGTTGAAATATTTGATTTGCGTTCAAAATCAATAGTGGATTCTGAATTTTATTTTATACAACCAAATGATGTGATTTATATCCCATTTGATAGCGCAAAACATTGGGGAGCAAATCATTTTACAAGTGTACTTTCTATGACATTTGCTACTGTGTCATTTGGTTTGTTTGTATATTCCATTGTTAACACAATTGTTAAAGCATCAAAACAATAATATTATGAAACAAATATATAAATACACTATATATATGGTGGCAATAATGTTATTGTCGTCGTGTTATCCTATTCGTCGAGTTGGATTATTGCAAGAACGCAGTGGTCTGCCTGAATACAAAAAAGGTGAATATGAACAATATCATCTTCAAAAAAATGATGAATTAGAATTGCGTGTTATCTCTTTAAATCCTGAGACGGCATTGTTGTTTCAACAACAATCTCGCACGTCTTTTGCTTCTAATACATCTAATTTTACTTATCGTATCTATGAAGATGGTACCATAGATGTTCCGTTTTTAAGTAAGGTGGAAGTTGCAGGTTTAACACTACAGCAGGCTGAACAAAAGATAGAAGAAGCTCTTAGTGATTTCGATGATGATATAATGGTGAAATTAGCATTGTCAACTGGTACATTCTGTGTGATAGGAGATGCTGGACGTGGTTATTTCCCAATTTATAAAGACCGATTGACTATATATCAAGCACTCGCCCTTTGTGGTGGGATAAATTCTTCTGCTGATTATGGACATGTCAAAATACTTCGACGCTCAGACGAAGGGACAAAAATTATTGAATTTGATATTCGTCCTAAATCTTTGATTGATTCAGAATACTATTATGTCTATCCAAATGATGTGATATATTTTGATTTTTCAAAGCGCCGCTTTTGGGCAATTGATTCATATTCTGGTTTTCTTAGTGTGATATCATCGTCATTAAGTATGCTTGTTTCTGTTTGGAACACATTTAATTAAGAAGCAGATAACAGATATAATGAAATAATTAGTAACTAATTTTTTTTTAGATATGGAATATTATTCAGATAAAAATTCAAAGTACTATTATAGTAATGAAGTTCCTATTATAGAGGAAGAGGAATCAAATTTTAATATTCTTGAATGGGTATTTAGATTTTTGCGTTATTGGTATCTTTTTGTAATAGCTATCATTATTGCATTGGGGTTGGCGTATCTTAAAAATCGTAGTTGGATGCCTCAATATTATACTGAAGGTAAGATTATTATAGAATCGAGTGCGGCTAATAATGCTTATAATTTTATGCAAGGTTTTGGCGGTGGTATGGATTATATCAACACCAATAATCAATTGCTGATATTAGGGTCATATGATTTGATAAATCGCACAGTGCAAGATTTACCTTTTGGTGTAGATTTTTATACTCGTGGTCGTTTTCGTACCCATAGTTTATATGGTCGTGAACCGATAGCAATTAGTTTGAAATATGCAGATAATCAATTGTATGGTTGCGAATTCCGTTTTATTCCTATCGACGATAAAAATTTTGAGATTGTAATAGAAGATGAATTTAGTCAGGAGTTATTCCCAGAATTCAAAATTAAAGGACAATATGGAGTGCCTTTTGAAAATTTCTTGTTGTTTGCTACTATAGATAAGCTTTATCTTCCTGCCGATAATACAGAATTTTTATTCCGTTTTAGAAGTCTTTATTCTCTTGAAGAAGAATTTTCTTCACGTTTGGCGTTGAGTTATATTGGCGAAATGTCTTCTGTGATTAGTGTTTCTCTTACTGGCAATGTAGTAGCGCGTGACCGTGATTTTATTAATGCGCTTTGTGAGGAATTTCTTGAAGCAAACCTCGAAGAGAAAAATGAAGAGGCTACTCGAACAATAGATTTTATTAACGAACAATTATCGTTTATCTCAGATTCTCTTAACGCATCAGAAAATCGTTTGCGTCAATATCGCCGCGAAAATAATATGGTTGATGTTAATGGTTATACATCTACTGTATTGTCTAAACTTTCAGCATTAGATGCTCATCGCTCTGAATTGACATTAAAAGAGGCTTATTTTAATGAATTATCAGAATATCTTGCCGAGAGTGTTATAGAAGAGCGTCTTGTCGCTCCATCTTCAATTGGTGTGTCTGATCCAGTGTTGCTTGATTTAGTTAGTAAATTCAATGAATTACAACAAAAACGTAGCGATTTAGGAGAGAAAAACCCTAATTATGACCGCTATTCAAAGCGAATGGAAGAAGTTAGGGTTACTATGCTTGAGGTGCTCGAAAATGTACGTAAGGTGCATCGTATGGAGCGCGAGGCTTTCGAAAAAGAATATAGAGAAGTTATGGCAGATTTAAAAGATTTGCCAGAAAAAGAGCTTATGATGATAAATTATGAGCGTTCTTATAAAATCAATGACAATTATTATACATTCCTTCTCCAAAAACAATCAGAAGCGCAAATTCGTAAGGCTTCTAATGTGCCTGATAATAAAATACTTCAAAAGGCTCGTATAAGTCAATCGCCTGTAAATGGAGGTGATAAAATAAAAATATATCTCTTATTCTTTATTGTAGGTGTGCTCATCCCAGCTGCATATGTAATTTTGCGTGAATTGTTAAATATGAATATTCGTAATGAATATGATGTTGCAAGAATGACCAAAATACCTGTGTTGGGAACCATACGACATACAGATGGCAAAGCTAAGGTAATGTCTGTTAAGAGTCCCAAATCTCTATATGCAGAAGGCTTCCGTCTCATCCGTTCTCGTATCGAAATGATTACGCAGCGAAAGAAGGATATATCTGTTATGGTTACTTCTGCCGAATCTGGTGATGGTAAAACTCACTTTGCTACAAACTTAGCAGGTATTTATTCACTTGTGTCAGATAAAGTGCTTCTTGTTGACCTCGACTTGCGTAATCCAAAATTGTCAGCACAACTTGGTTACAAGGATGTGAAAGGTTTGGTGCATGTGTTGATTGGCGAAGCTACATTGGATGAGGTGATTATTAAAAATGATGAAGAATTAGGATTTCACTTTTTGCCTGTAGGTGTGATTCCTCCTAATTCTGCCGAGTTGATACGTTCTGACAAAATGATGCAATTGTTTGCTGATTTAAAAGAACGTTATGATTATCGTATAATCGATACATCTCCACTTGGTCTTGTTTCTGATGCTTATGCTATAGCAAATATTGTTGATGTTAATTTATTGATTGCTCGTGTATTTAAAACAAATAAATCGTTCTTCCATAATTTTGTTGAACAAATACAACAAGATAGTGTGAATAATCCATATATAGTACTTAACGACTTGGCAGTAATTAAACGAGGTAAGTATGGTGCGTATAGCCACCACTATGGTCGTTATGGATATGGTCGTTATTCTTATGGCGACTCTAAATATTATCACCAACAAAGTGCTAAATATTATCATGACGAAGAAAAATAATTCTTGTTTTGCAGTAATTTAGAGAGAAAAGATGCTAAATTTCTAAATTATTGTAGAGCATATAATTATATTTTATCCTCAAAACGTTGAGTTGATAGCGAAATTATTTCATTAATCGATACGTTAAGTCCATATAACGTCCTAAAAGAACGCGGTTTAGGTCGATAGGTAAAATAATTTGAAATTTGTTTGTGAAAAATTTGCAAGGTTGCGAAAAAAGTCGTACCTTTGCACTCTCATTTTGAGGAATAATGTAAAACAATAAAATATATAAGTAAAATGTCAAAAATTTGTCAGATTACCGGAAAAAAAGCAATGATTGGTAACAACGTTTCTCACTCAAAACGTCGTACAAAACGTACTTTTGATGTAAACTTGTTCCACAAAAAGTTCTATTATGTAGAACAAGGTTGC
>JAZOMI010000142.1:0-15583 GCA_045653825.1 Candidatus Aphodosoma sp.
ATATGTTTTGTTAGCCGAACCTCCACCTTTAGTCACGCAGAGGAAGTGGTATTCCATACCTTCGTGAGCGTGGATGTCGATTTGAGCTGGGAGGTTACATTTAGTATTCACCTCGTCGTACATGTTGAGAGGTGCGTTTTGAGAGTAACGAAGGTTTTCTTGAGTGTAAGTGTTGTAAACACCGAGAGAGAGAGCCTCTTCGTCGCAACAGCCAGTCCATACTTGTTGTCCTTTTTCGCCGTGGATGATAGCAGTACCAGTGTCTTGACACAAAGGCAATTGACCTTTAGCAGCTACTTCTGCATTACGCAAGAAAGTGAGAGCCACATATTTGTCGTTCTCGCTTGCTTCAGGGTCGTTGAGGATTTTAGCCACTTGCTTGTTGTGATCTTCACGAAGAAGGAAAGATACATCGCGGAACGCAGCTTGCGCCATAGCAGTAAGACCTTCTTTTTCAACTTTAAGGATTGGTTTACCCTCGAATTCGCTTACAGATACATAGTCTTTAGTAAGCAAATAGTACTCAGTTTTGTCCTCTCCGAGTTCGATGAGAGGTTGATAACGAAATTCAGCCATTTTTTATTTAGTTATTAGTTAGTAATTATTAGTTATTAACGAATTACATCAATTCAAAAGTTTTTAAAACTCTCAACTTTCCACTCTCAACTTCATTAGGCAAAGGTACAACTTATTTTGTGAATTTGCAAGTTGTATATATAAATTTTTTTTTGTAACTTTGCATCCAGAAAATGTGGAGAGATTTGACTGCTTGCAACCACAGAAAAAAATGCTAAAATGGAATATCTCAATATGCGATTCTGCACGACTTATTTCCTTTTATTTTTTCAAAGTCAAATCCCCTAATTATTAATTTTTAATTATTAATTCTTAATTATTATGGGTTATTTATTTACATCCGAATCGGTTTCGGAAGGTCATCCAGATAAAGTGGCTGACCAAATCAGTGATGCTATCTTAGATGAGTTTTTGGCTTTTGACCCTCAATCGAAAGTGGCATGTGAAACATTTGTTACTACGGGACAAGTGGTGCTCGGTGGTGAGGTGAAAAGTAAAGCTTACGTTGATGTGCAAGATGTTGCACGTAAGGTGATTAACCGTATTGGTTATACCAAGAGCGAATATATGTTTGAGGGTAATTCGTGCGGTGTTTTGTCTGCTATACACGAACAATCGGCAGACATAAATCGTGGAGTTGAGCGCGCAGAGGCTGAGAATCAGGGCGCGGGCGACCAAGGTATGATGTTCGGTTATGCTTGTAACGAAACTGACGATTATATGCCTTTATCGTTGGCATTGAGTCATATATTGTTAATTGAGTTGGCTGCTATTCGTAAAGAGGGCAAGGAGATGACTTATCTTCGTCCTGACTCAAAAAGCCAAGTGACTATCGAATATGATGACAATGGCTATCCTGAAAGAGTGCATACTATCGTAGTTTCGACTCAACATGATGAATTTATCACTGCTAATGATTTTATTTCACAAGATGAGGCCGATGTGGCAATGGTGAAACAAATACATGAAGATGTAGAGAAGATATTGTTGCCTCACGTATTGGCGAAATATCCTTATTTGGCAAAATATTTCAAAGGCGACATCATTCTACACGTAAATCCAACAGGCAAATTCGTAATTGGTGGTCCTCATGGCGATACAGGTTTGACTGGTCGTAAAATTATTGTTGACACTTACGGCGGTAAAGGTGCCCATGGAGGTGGTGCATTCTCGGGTAAAGACCCATCGAAAGTGGACCGCTCAGCTGCATACGCAGCACGTCATATTGCTAAAAACCTTGTGGCTGCAGGCGTATCGGACGAAATATTGGTGCAAGTGGCATACGCTATCGGTGTGGCAGAGCCTGTAAGTTTGTATATCAACACATACGGCAAATCGAAAGTGGCGATGAGCGATGGTGAGATAGCAGAACGCGTGTTAAAAATATTTGATATGCGCCCATACGCAATTGAACAAAGATTGAAACTCCGCAATCCTATCTATGCAGAAACTGCATCGTATGGACACATGGGTCGCACGCCTCGCACAGTGACAAAATGCTATGAAACTCGCTATGAGCCATATCGTTGCTACGAAGTGGAATTGTTCACTTGGGAGAAATTAGACTGTGTAGAAAAAGTGAAAGCTGAATTTAATCTATAAAATGGACGCCATAAAACAAAACCCATACAATAATAAATCCATTCTACCGATTGTAGTAGAATGGATTTCTGCTATTTCGACTCTTTACTTAATTGCTACACTTATACTAAATTTTGAATATCAAAGACTTGCAATGATAATATATAGTTCTGCAACCATATTGGACATCATTGTAAATCGTAGATATCAAAACGTAAAGTGGGAAAAGGGGAAATGGGTGTTTGCAATAATGGGACTATTTTATCTATGTATTTGGATATGGCATTTGTTTGAAAATTGCAGTTCCGAAATATATTTTCATTCAACAGATACACGATTACCCTTTCTGATATTCGGACTATTAGGTATTTTCACTCGCCTAAATCCGAAAATCAAAATATCGTACATTGCAGTGACGATGCTAATAACATCGCTGGCTACACTAGCCTATATAGTGTATGACAATTATGCATTTTTGTCGAGCAATATTACGACTATAAACGATTTCAGAGAAAACATATCGATACTCCGCCACAATTCGTTAAAAACTACTCACATAGGTACAAACGTATATATGAATTGCACGATGGCTATGTGTTTTATAGTAGCATTTTGGAGTGAGAAAAAATGGGAAAAGGCATTGCTCTATATCGGCATATTTTTAATATACGTAGCAATAACATTAAGCGAAGGTAGAGCTGGTGTGATAACCACAAATCTATTGCTAATTGTGTTTATAGGTTTTGCTCTATACAGATATTATCGAAAAGCGATAGCTCCGATAGTGATAATATGTGTAGGATTAGCATGTGTAGGAATATCGAAACACAACAGATTGCAACTCGACATAATAAAGAGCGAGCCACGAATTTTGATTTGGGAGCAGGCTTGGGATTTAATAAAAGAGAGACCTTTGATGGGATATGGCGTGTGTGAAGGTAGAGAAAAATTTGTAACTAGTAGTCTAAATAACGAAGAGTTGGTTCGTAACTTTTGGGATAATTGGCTCAAAAAACATCCAGACTACAAAACCCATCGGTTTCACTGCCACAATGTATTTGTTGAGTCGGCACTAGAATTTGGTGTGTTAGGTTTTTTGTTGACATTAGCCCTATTCGTACTGCCCATTGCATTAACAAAAGGAAAAAAACGAGTTTGTTTATCGATATTTATGCTAATTTTCTTTATTCAAAGTCTATTTGAATCGTTCACTTACCACTTCCAACCTATGTTATTTTGCTTAATTATATTCATCTGCATTATGTCGACTTCAAAAATATTCGACAACAATCAAAAATGCTGATTGATTCCATTTAAACAACAGACTTGATTATTTTGCTGATTGCGATGCATAATAGCAAGATTTTCCTCTTGTTCGGTCCAATTTTCTTTATGATAAAGATGATATACTATTGCACGGTTACGAACACTAAAAGGTTCGTAGCCGTTTGCTTTTAAACGCCAATAAATATCTGCATCTTCTCCAACTGCAGGGCGTACATAATCCTCATCAAACCCATTAATAGAAATTATTGCCTGACGGGAAAAAGACATATTACAACCAGTCAAATTACGAGTTGAACGCAATGGCTTATTTAATAAAAATGGAATAAATATACCCTCATCAGTATATCTACAACCTTGATTAAATAATTTCCACCATTTTTTGATATAAGAAAAATCGCCATCAATTATTCGTTGCGAAATAGTTTTCGATAATTTCACTCTTTTACCCAATAATATTCTATTAGGTTTCGCATAACGAAGATGCATTTCTACAAACCGACGATGAACAACACAATCGCCATCAATAAAAATAAGCCAATCATTATTTGCTGCCAAAACAGCTCGATTAAGGGCACGATTCTTACGCCAACCATCATCTTTTTGCATCAAATGTTGATACTCACAAAACCAATCATACTGCTCCACAAAACTACGCATCTCATCATACTCTCCATCTTCTGAAACAATAATTTCAAAATCCTGACAAGTCTGACAACGCAACGACTCCAAAATAAGTCGTAACGCCTCAACATTTTTATATACTGATATTATTATTGTTGCTTTCATTTATTTTTGATGTTTATACCAACGATATTTTTGTATCAATTCAATACACACAGATTCATCAAAACCACGCTCCTTTGCATACTCTTTCGCCATAATCGTCAATGCTTCAGGCTCAATATTCAATCGTTCAAAACCCCGACCACCTCTATCTAAATCTACGTTTCCAAACGACATTCGGTTCAAATCAACCAACTCAAATCGAGGTTCTCCATCAACTATATCAAGCAAAATATTCCCACCAGAATAATCTAACGGATAAACACCCACCTGATGCAAACGAGCTGTCATTTTACCCACAACTCTTAAATATAATTCCCTATTTTCTAAGTTTTTATTCTCGATTACATCATAAAAAGTGTATCTACATTGCGATTTTTTAGAAATATAATAACTACGAGAAAAGAAAAGACCACATCTTTCAGTATAATAAGCGATTGGCGAAGGTGAATATATGCCCAATTCATTCAATTTTATAGCATATTCAAACGAACGTTGTGCCTTTGATTTACGCAAAAATCCGTATGCAATACGATTTATAAAATTCGGAATTGCAAAAGATTTCACTACTACATCAACTCCTCCTAATTGCATATCTCTCAACTCATTCCTTCGATTATGAATCACTCTACCCTCTCCATTTTGCCATCTTACAGGTAGTGATTTTACCCAATATTCTAAATCCCTAAAATCACACGCCAACTCAATCTTTCGAGGATGAATAAATCGATACAACCCATTTATCATTTTTGACCAAGAACGACGATGACGTAAAGGACCACCTAACTCGCGTTCAAAAAATTCGGGATGCAACCTATTCAAAGTATCAATAACATCGAATTTACGATGACGATTAGTTGCTCTCTTTGATGTTACACGCACACGATAATAAAATTCTATCTCAGGCAAACGTACAACCTTACCTCCATCTTTCAATACAGCAATCCAAAAAGCCCAATCCTCACGTGTCTTAATCTCTACGCAATACCCTCCTACTCGCTCCCAATCTGATTTACGAAACATAGAAGATACTGGCAACATATTTTTTCGAGCTAAAAGATTTAAAGAAAAATCAACTAATTTCCACTCTCCATTTTTATCTCCAAAATACTCGCCTCTAGGTACTACTACCGTCACACTTTCATCAGAAATAAAGGCATCAACTGCATGAGAAATAAATGTTTTTGTAATTTTATCGTCTGAATCGATAGGCAAAATCAATTCTCCCATAGCAAGCGAAATAGCATAATTGCGAGCGACACAAGCCCCTGCGTTTTTTTGAGAATAAACCCTCACACGATTATCCCGCAACGCATACTCTTGAAGTATCTGCAATGACGAATCAGACGAACCATCATCTATACAAATTACCTCAATATCAGAATAATCAGAAGCCAACACCGAGTCTAAAGCCTCTGCAATATATTGCTCCGAATTATATACTGGTACTATTACAGAAACAAGCATACACTATATTTTATCAAATCCTTTAGTATATTTAATCCAATAATACTTCAACGGATTTGTATATTTCAACAATTTCCATGGACGACTACTATGGGGATAATGAAGTACTTGGTTGGTCATTTGAAGTATGTTTTTAAATCCTAACTCGATACTTTTATGGGAAATAAATACGTCATACCAATTTTTTGTAGGGTCTAAATCATTAAAATCATATGACTTCAAAAATTGGTTAGTCAATAACGTGCAACAAAAACTAAATCGCTTACGAGTTTCCACATCTATAGACTTCCAGCGGCGAGCAAACAAATACGGAAAATTCACATTCCCCTTTTCATCTACTGTTACCGAAGCCACCATCCCAACTTTATCTTCCACCCTATTAATCAACTTAACAAATGTATCCTGATTAACAACGACATCCGACTCAACAACCACGAGATGACAATTCTCACTAATTGCTCGTTTTTGTGCTTGCTGAAGGACATAACGATAATTAGGCGATGGTGTATCAAGTAATTGCGAAAGATGTACTACTTCAAACCCCAATTCATCAGCCAATTCATCCAAACGACATGCATTATCAATAGTAGAAAAATCATCATAGACAACATATTCCCAACTTTGTTTATCTGCACTCTGCATAACCGAACGAATTGCCTGTTCTGTCAATTCTATAGAATTTTTTACTGGAGTTATAACTAAAAGACTTTTCATACATCAAAAAAGCAATAGAATATTTTACAAAGATACGATTTTTTCAACAAACAACAACTATTTTAACAATAATTATGAATTATAAATTATGAATTACAAATTAAAATGAGTAACTTTGTAGGTCTAATTTTTAACTAAACAACAATGGATAAAACAAGTTATGCAGTTGGCCTTAGCTTTGGTCAACATTTAGCCCAAAGCAAAATTAAAGGTCTTGACTACCAATCTTTTGCAAAAGGTGTAGAAGCAATGTGCGAAGGCAAACAACCTGAAATAGATTTAAAAGAAGCACAAGAATTATTAAACAAATTTTTCACTAAATTAGAAGAAGAAGCGAAAGCTCAATTCGCTCAAGTACGCGAAGAAGGCGAAAAATTCTTAGCAGAAAATGCTAAACGCGCAAATGTTGTAACCCTCCCAAGCGGACTTCAATACGAAATTATCACTGAAACAATCGGTCAAAAACCAGTAGCTACCGACAAAGTTAAAGTTCACTATCATGGCACATTGATTGATGGCACTGTATTTGATAGTTCTGTACGTCGTGGTGAACCTGCAACATTCGGTGTTACACAAGTAATTCAAGGTTGGGTAGAAGCTCTTCAACTCATGCCTGTTGGTTCAAAATGGAAACTCTACATTCCTTACAACCTTGCTTATGGTGAAAATGGTGCTGGTCAAATGATTGCTCCATATTCTACACTTATCTTCGAAGTTGAACTCCTCGAAATTGTTAAATAATTAAAATTTACTATAATGAAAAAATTATTCGGATTATTCTTGGCTACAGCTATTGCTGCTCCAATGTTTATCTCTTGCGGAAATAATTCTGCTAATGTAAAAACACAAAACGACTCTATCAACTACGCCTTTGGCGCAGCAAACGCAGGTGGCATACGCCAATACGTATTAATGGCTGACACAGCAGATGCAACAAAAGTAAATCAATTCTGCGATGGCATACAAGATGGAATGGGAAAACAAACTCCAAAAGAAAGATTAACAATCGAAGGTTTCCGCTTAGGTGCTTCAATGAAAGAAGAAATTGCAACAGGATTCCTATTGAATGACTCAACCCTTCCTGCAAAAAAAGACCTCATAATCTCTACATTCGAAAAATCTTTAAAAGGTCAACAATGGGATATGACTTTTGAAGAAGGCCAACAATACTTCCAAACTATTTTAGGACCATCTTTAAATACAGGAGAACCTGCAAATCTTACTCCAGAACAAGTTGACACCGTAAATATGCTTATCGGTTTTCTTAATGCCGATGGTGCTCGCAAATACATCCTTGCAAAAGACACAACCGACAAAGATATAACAATTTTTGTCAAAGGTTTCGACAAAGGATTAAATAGCGAAAATGACAATGAATCTTATATGCAAGGAATCGAAATTGGTAAAAACATTTATCGCCAAATAAGCCAAAGCGAATACCTCTTCAACGATTCAACTATAGAATTGAATATAGAAATCATTAAACGCGGTCTTATTGAAAACCTCAAAGGTGAAACTAATGTCACATTAAATGCAAATGAAGCAACTGAATGGCTAAACAAAATAATGGAAGCCAAAGCTGCCGAACGCAACAAAGGACTTGCTGCAAAAGGTGAAGAATTCTTAGCTGAAAACGCAACACGTGAAGGCATTTTTGTAACAGAAAGTGGTCTTCAATACGAAGTAATCACTATGGGCGAAGGCGAAAAACCAACAGCTGAAAGCACAGTGAAAGTTCACTACCATGGAACTCTCATCGATGGTACAGTATTCGATAGCTCAGTACAACGTGGCGAACCAATCGAATTCCCACTCAATGGAGTAATCAAAGGTTGGACTGAAGGCCTTCAACTTATGCCTGTAGGCTCTAAATTCAAACTCTACATTCCTTACCAATTAGCTTACGGCGAACGTGGTGCTGGCGATCTCATTGGTCCATGCGAAGCCCTTATTTTCGAAGTAGAACTTCTCGAAATTGTAAAATAAAAACTGAACACCATTATAAAGACAGAAAAACAAAAAAACATAATTGCAATTTTATGTTATTTTGTTATTCTGTCTTTTTTAATATAACTAACTTGATTCAAAAAAAACGCTCAACTCATAGAGAGCCGAGCGGATTAGAAATTGTTTTCTTAATAGCGAATTATTCGCCAAGATGAATTGCTTCTGAAGGACAAACTGAAGCACAAGTGCCACATTCTGTACAAACTTCTGGGTCGATTTTATAGATATCGCCCTCAGAAATAGCTTCAACTGGGCACTCACCAATACAAGTACCACAAGCAATACAATCTTCTGAAATTACGTAAGCCATTGTAAAAAAAATTAAGTTGTTATTAGTACTAATTTCAGTGCAAATTTACACATATTTTTTGTTATAACAAACATTTTACACAATATTTTTTGCACAATCTCGTTCTAGCAATAATGAAAAAGTTTTACTGCTTAATAATCATAATAGTTACACTCGCATCTATACCTCCTATACATGCACAAAACTTGCCAACTATCGACTATAAACGTTGGCACTATGGCGCTTTTATAGGTTTAAACATAATGGATTTCGGTATAAAAGACAATATCGAAAGTAACATTCGTAGCGAAATCAAGACGTGGATACCAGGATTCAGTGTTGGTCTCATTGGCGAAATGCGTCTAAACAACTACTTTGGATTACGTCTTGCCCCTGCTTTCCACATGGGACAGTACAATGTCACATTCTACGAAGGCTATATAACAAATGGCCAATTCAAATCCGACACAATACATGGCTACAAAAACACCCCATCCAACATATTCCGAATACCACTATATGTCAAATATAGTGCCGTCCGCTTAGCCGATTGCAAACCTTACGTTCTCGCTGGTGGAGGTATCGACTTTGAATGGAATATCGACAAAGACCCAGCAAACCCTATCCTATTCAAACGAATCGACTATTTCACCGAATTCGGTGTCGGATGCACAATATATACAGAATATGTACGATTTTCTATAGAAGCTAAATACTCAATAGGATTCAACAACAAATTTGTTACATTTGATGACCGTGTAGGAACACATCACGAACCTCTCACTGCCGATGAAAACAACATCAACCGCGCCCTTGAATCTCAGTCAATTCAATCTCTCAGAGCTCGAGTATTTTCAATTGCACTAAATATAAACATATAAAAAAGGAGATTCTCAAGAATCTCCTTTTTTTATACTATCAATCAAACCAGCACAAGCATCCTCCAACAAATCTATCACATACTCAAATCCCTCTTCTCCCCCATAATAAGGGTCAGGTACACAATCTGCCAAACAATGCTTATCGCAATAATTAGTTGCCAACGTTACCTTCTTAAAATGTTCCGCCGAAGGCGCACGATTACTCAACGCTCGCCTATTCTGCGCATCCATACAAACTATCAAATCCCACTTATCCCAATCATCACGACGCATAGGTCGCGAAATATGCGTTATATTATAACCATGTCGAGACGCATGAGCACGCATACGAGCATCAGCACGTTCACCCTCATGATAAGCTTCTAATCCTGCCGAATCAATAACAAATTGCTTGGAAAGCCCACGCTCTTCAAGCAATTTATTCATTATAGTCTCTGCCATCGGACTTCGACAAATATTCCCAAGACAAATAAACAATATATTCATTTCAAATTGAAAGTTGAAAGTTGAAAATTGAGAGGTTAAAGGTTAGAGTATAGAGTATAGAGTATAGAGTTAAGTGTTAGGCTTATATTTTAGAGTCTCATTCCTCCATTCTCAATTCTTAATTCTTAATTCTCAATTCTTAAGCGCCTCCATAATCTTGCCCTGAAGTTCTTCAAGCAATTCTGGATTATCTTGAATCAAACGTTTAGCCGCATCACGACCCTGTCCCAATTTTGTATCATTGTAGCTAAACCAAGCACCAGCTTTCTTGATAACACCAGCCTCTACTCCAAGATCTATAATCTCACCCGCAAGCGAAATACCTTCTCCAAACATAATATCAAACTCTGCTTTACGGAAAGGAGGTGCCACTTTATTCTTAACTACTTTCACCTTAGTTTGATTACCAAGCACATTGTCTCCCTCTTTAATCGAAGTTGACTTACGAATATCAAGACGCACAGAAGCATAAAATTTCAATGCATTACCACCAGTGGTAGTTTCTGGCGAGCCAAACATCACGCCAATCTTCTCACGCAATTGGTTAATGAAAATACAAGTAGTATTAGTCTTGTTAATACTAGCAGTAAGTTTACGCAAAGCCTGACTCATCAAACGAGCTTGCAAACCTACTTTGTTATCACCCATATCACCTTCCAACTCTGCTTTTGGAGTAAGTGCCGCCACCGAGTCAATAACAATAATATCAATAGCCGACGAACGAATCAATTGGTCTGCTACCTCAAGAGCTTGCTCTCCACTATCAGGCTGCGAAATAAGAAGATTATCAATATCTACACCAAGTTTTTCAGCATAAAAACGGTCAAATGCATGCTCCGCATCTATAATCGCAGCAATACCACCTGCCTTTTGTGCCTCTGCAATAGCATGAATAGCCAATGTTGTCTTACCACTCGATTCTGGACCATATATTTCAATAATACGACCACGAGGATAACCTCCCACGCCGAGAGCCAAATTCAAACCTATAGAGCCTGATGGTATTACACTCACATCTTCAACACTATCTTCTCCCATTTTCATAATCGTTCCCTTGCCATGTTCCTTTTCGATTTTCTCCATAGCAAGTTGCAAAGCCTTCAATTTATCTGCCGAAGGCATTTTTTTTTCTTGTTCTGCCATAATTATTATAATTTTAATATTTGTTCTGCATGTGTCGCTGTCTTCACCTGTTTTGGACCAATTATATGCTCCAAAACACCATCTTCATTAAAGATAAAAGTCGTACGCAATGTGCCCATATAAGTTTTTCCACACATCTTTTTCTCTGCCCACACTCCAAAAGCCTCTACCAAAGTATGCTCTGTATCAGCAATCAAGTCAAATGGCAACTCATTTTTCTCGATAAACTTCAAATGCTTTTTAGCATCATCCACACTTACACCTATCACCTTATATCCCTTTGCACGCAACTCCTCATAACCATCACGCAAGCTACAAGCCTGAGCCGTACAACCCGATGTCATATCTTTTGGATAAAAATACAACACCACCTTTTGTCCTTTCAAATTTTCTGCCTTAATTGGATTACCATTTTGGTCTAACCCCAAATAATCAGGCATTTTGTCTCCTATATTCATAATATTACAATTTTCAACAAAGTTAATAATTTTATTTTAAAACCACAATATTTTTCACCGCCAATCTATAGAATTTTTTCCTTTTGATTTCAAATAATTATTCGTAGCCCGAAATTGCATCGAACCCCAAAACGAATCATCCCTCAAACGCCCAAATCCTTTATAAACAAAATTCACATCACTCTCAATCAAATCTCCATTATCACTAACCTTCAATGCACATCCTTTCATTTTTTCTACATTCGATGTCTTACCCCACGACAACCCCGACGGATGTGTCGTCACATACACCTTATGCTTCGTTTCATCAATAATTTTTGCCTTTGCCGCAGCACTCTTTCCCCACAACATAAAAACTATATTCTCGCACCTCTCACTCAACTCAGTTATCACTGCATCCGTGAATCTTTGCCAACCAAACGACTCATGACTTCCTGCCCTTCCTGCCTCTACCGTAAGCGTTGCATTCAACAACAACACCCCTTGCTGTGCCCAACGCTCAAGATTATTTCCAGGTAGTGGCTCTACCTGAAATTCCATTGCTATCTCCTGAAAAATATGATTAAGCGACCCTGGCATCTGACACATATCTGGCACCGAAAATGCCAAACCATGAGCTTGACCAGGTTCATGATACGGATCTTGACCCAATATCACCACTTTTACTTCTTCTGGCGCACACAACTCAAACGCACGAAACATTTTTTCTCGTGCTGGATAAACTATCGAATTTGAATACGCAACATCAACCTGTTGCGACAAATCAACAAAATACTCTTTTTCAAATTCACCAATCAATAAATCACACCATTTTTCCGAAATCAAATCTTTCATAAATTTAGGTTAAAAAAGACCTCAGACAAAAAATATGTCTAAGGCCTTTATTTATATTCAATAAATTATTAACGATTTGCTACTTTTGTAACAAACATCTGTCCATCAGAATATTTAGTCTTAACAATAAATATATTTTGGCTCAAATTTTCAATAGCAACGACATCACAACCAGTTGCAACCAAACGACCCATTACATCATAAACCTCTATTTCTGCACCTTGAGCAAAAATGGTATTATCCAAAATAAACAAAGTATTGTCTGCAACTATATTTTCAACCTTCACTTTATCTACATACTCTTCACCATAAGGTATTAAACGGGTATAAAATTCATTAAGATAATAAATCGCAGTAATAAAAGTTTTATCTTTTATATTAACAAAAGATTCATCTACTGCTATTGAATCCTCCCCTTGATAAATGAAGTGACGTTCTACAGTTATTGTTTGCACAACTTCAGTCACCGTACCAAAAGTGAAATCTGTTAATTTTACGACTTTAGAAACATAATCATCAGAAGCAAGCAACTGAGCAATAGTAACTTCCTCTGGTTCTATCAATGTTACATTCGTTCCTCTTGATATAACCGAAGTTTCATCTAAAGTTAAATTTCTAGCTACACCAAAATTACGTACTCCATCTAAAGTAATTTTAGAACCCACTACATCTGTATACTCTCCGACAACACCTTTAATAACATCACCAACTTTATATGCAGGATCAATCTTACCTTTCAACATAAGATAATCTGTTTCATCCTTAACAAATACAATATCTTGTTTTCTATTCGCATCTTCTTCTCCAACAGCCTCAATATTACTAATACCAACAATAGTCATATCACTATTAATTTGATATTTTACAATTGGATTTACAGGAGCGCCCTCTTTTATAACCGATGCAATATTATCAAATTCCATCAAATTACTAAAGAAATCTTTACTTGATAAAGGTATTATATATACAGGATTCATTACTTTTCCTACCCAAAATGGTATTTCCAAAATACCATTAACATAAAATTTGTCTGTAATATTCACAGGCTTATTGGTTATATCAACATACACGTTAGCATCATTCAATTTTGCTTGAGCAAAATTATGCTCTTTATGTGCCGTATTTTCTTTACCTGTAAATACTAATTCTCCATTAATAGTGATAGGTAGAAACTCAAACATTTCTAACATCAATATATCATCTGGATCAATTACGAAATAAGGTATTGACTCACTACCCAAAATTACTGTTTCATGCTCATCAAGAGTTACTAAAGAATGGGTAAAATAAAGACCAGATTTAGACGATTTTTCATATTTTACTGTTGATGACTTCAAATTAATAATATCACCAACTTTGATTTTTTTATCTTCAGCATTCTCTGTATTTAATAAAATGCGTAAACCAGCACAATTAATTTTATTTCCTTCTCCTTCAAAAACAGTAAGATATGTTTTACCTACATAAACCTCTCTTTTCAACACTTGAACAGTCAAATCAAAAGGTATATCCTCAGTCAAATCTACCGCTTTAAATGATTTAATAGTTTTATAAATACAATCAAAATCTACAAAAAGCACTGAATGCATATTCAAAGATATATTTCCATTTTGATCAACTCTAAATAATGCTTGTTTAATTACAAGTTCTGTTGGATATTCATTTCCATCAAGCCCTTTAATAACAAAGCCTTTCAATGTGTCTTGACCCTGAATCAAACATGAATTTTTCACATAAGCCAAGTCTAAAGAAACCACTTTACCATCATACAAAGCTGGAGTATCTAACAAATCCTTAACTGTCACTTTAGTCGTTTTCTGCTCATATGCAGTTGAAGATTTCTCAATGGTTACCCCACCACCAAAGATTTTATTTTTAGTATCAATATCAGGTTCTAATCTATACACTCCACTTACACTGACTACCACTTCTCCTGAATAGTTTTTTAGAACATCACCAGCCTTTAATGAATTTTTTTCTACAACCTGCCCAATATCATAACAATAATTATTCATACATGAAGCTGTTCCTTCTTTATCGGAAACTACAAAATAATAAAGATAAGAATATTCAAATACCACATCTCCAGTAATAGTAACTTTATCTCCATCTTTCAAATTAGTTGAAGCATGCATCTCTGCAATAGTCGCAAATGTATAATTTTCCGCATTTACATTAAATGCCATAACAAGCACCACCACAATCATAGCAATGCGTTGAATTAAAGTAGAAAATAGTTTCATAAAAATCTGTTTTTTATAATAGTTAAATAAAATAATTGCTATCTTGCAACAATGTTACAAAGATAGCAATTATTTTTCTAATAAACAAAATTTATTTATTGTTTTTCAATCATTGCAATTGCACCACCAAGTTCTACATTATCACCTTGTTGTTTTTTAACTTCAACCATTACGCCATCGTATGGAGCAGTGATATTTTCGATACCATGATTTGTTTGAAGACCGCAGAGGAATTCGCCTGCTTTGAATTTTTTGCCTTTAGAAGGAGCAATGTTAGTGCGAGCAGAGAGTTCCCACAATACGCGACCTGCAACAGGAGCTTTAAGTGGTTCTGCATTAGGGTGAAGAAGTTTTTGTGCATCAACTTTAGCACCTGCTGAACCTTGCATTTTAGCAGCAATTTTTTCTTCCAACTCTTTGTTAAAACGACGTTTAGCTTCACCTGATTTGAATTCACGATATTGTTTGTCGTGCATTGCAAATTCGAAGAGTTCTTCGTCGTCTTGACCACGATCCCAACCAAGTTCTTCCATCTCTTTGATGTATTGAGGCAATACGTTAGGATAGTTATCTTGTGGATTACCAGTGAAGAATTCGAGGTTTTTAGATTTAGCAAGTTCGATGATTTCTGGATCAAGTTTACCTGGCAATTGCCCAGCTTTACCAAGAATCATAACCCAAGTGTTAGCATCCATCATAGACCAACGTTCGCCACCGCGACTCATTGCGAATACGTTCATCAATGCAACGTTTTTAACGTATTGAGAGAAAGGTGTAACCAAAGGTGGGTTACCAAGTTTAGGCCAAATATATTTAACTTCGTCAAAGAGTTGA
>JAZOMI010000143.1:0-3114 GCA_045653825.1 Candidatus Aphodosoma sp.
GCACCTCCACTATGAAAACCATGCAAATTACTACCGAACACAAATATTTCATCTTCATCCAATTCCACAATAAAGTCCGACGAAATGCGAGGAAAATCTTCTCCTTCAAAACTTAAAAAATATGGTGCTGTTTTGGCAAAATTACAAACAACATTTCTCAAATCTTCATCCAATTTTCCCAAAACACCTTTCACCATCCAACTTGGTATTTCGCGATAATACGCCTCTGCAATTGCGCCTGTAATGCAAGCCAACGTATCACTATCTCCACCCAACGACACCGCCGTACGTATAGCATCCTCAAAATCCGTACTCTCCAAAAATGCAATAATTGCCTCTGGCGCCGTACCTTGACATGTTTCATTAAACTGATACACAGGTCGTATTTCATCGCATGTACGCGACAAATCATAACCATATTTCTGCTCAACATACGCCTTAATTTGCTCTTTTGTTGCCCCTGTGCGAGCCATAAATATTGCCGCCGCTGTAGCTTGTGCCCCTTTAATTCCTTCAGGATGATTATGCGTAATCTCAGCTGAACGCTTAGCCCACTCCTCCGTCTCTTCCAATGTGTCAAACATCCAACCCACTGCGCTAACCCGCATTGCCGACCCATTACCAAACGAATTGTAAGGCACGCGTTTATCTCCATAATCCAATGCTCGAGGCAAAAACAACCAACAATAGAACCTGTTTCCATATCCTGCTCCACCATATTGCTTACCCCAATACACCATCGTATCTTCCAATTTCGCCATCGACCTATCGGTCAACATCAGCCACTCAGCCACCGCCGCCGTCATCACTGTATCATCAGTAAAATCCATTGACGTAGTATAAATATCAAACTCTTTCGATCTGTGATTATTAAATTCATAAATAGAACCCACAATATCTCCAATAATTGCTCCTAACATAACAATAAAAATTTAAAAGTTAAACATATCCAACAAACACTCAAAACTCCAATCGCATCGACCCATCCCGCTTCATTGCGTCATACTGCTCTTTATTGAACTCATACAGCATACCTGCACGATGTTTTGCCGCCTCATCCTTTTCGCCTGTATCAACCAAAATACCAGTCGACAACATCTTTTTCTGAAAGTTTCTACGGTCAAATCTAATATCCAAAATCGACTCATACAATCGTTGCAACTGTGGTATCGAAAATCGCTTATCAAGCAATTCAAACCCTATCGGACGAAAATGCAAATCCTCACGCAATCGTTGCACTGCCACACGCAATATGCGGTCGTGGTCGAACGCCAATCGAGGCACATCCTTAATTCTAAACCAACGAGCATCAGCGGCATCATCGCCCCCCTTCACCTCTGCCATCTTCACCAGAGCATAAAACGCAGTAGTAATCACCCTCCCACGAGGGTCACGTTCCACATCAGAAAATACCCCCAACTGCTCCATATATGGCGACACTAATCCTGTCTCCTCTTGCAATTCTCTGCGAGCACACTCCTCAATAGTCTCATCCATTTTCAAAAAACCACCCGGGAATGCCCAACACCCCTTATAAGGTTCAATACCACGTTGCACAAGCAACACCTGCAAATCCTGCCCATCAAACCCAAAAATCACAGCATCCGCCGTCATCGCCGCACGTGGATACTCATAACTATACCATCCATCCTCTGTTTTTTTCCAATCTATTTTCATAATCTTATTTTATTTCTTATTAGATATATATGCTATTTGTGTAACTTTTACACAATGCAAAGTTACAACAAATATTCATCCCCTCCAAATGTTTTGTGTATTTTTTACACAATAATTTATAACTCACATTATATCAACAAAAAAGCCGTGCTAAAACTTTCGTCTTAGCACGACTCCCATTTACAATTATGAAGTTTTCTAAATTAAGGAGACTTCTAAAAATTACCTTGTAAATAAAATTTGATTTTTTAGCGAGCAGGTTATTTGATTTTTCTTTAGACTAATAGCGAGCTATTTGGCTAAAGAAAAAGTAAATAAGATGCCACTAAAAAACAAATTTTATACAAGAGTTTTTAGACCTCCAATTAGAATTATTAAAACGGGGAATTTTTAGAAGTCCCCTTAAATCAATTCAACAAAAACCTCTTTACCTTCATCAGCGATAGCCACTTTACCCTCACGAGCCAACCAGCCAAGTGCTGCATAGATTTCTTTTTCAGTCAATTTAGTTGCTTTTTTGATGGCTTTCAATTCCAATTTACCAGCCTCCAATGCATGCCATACAAGACCTGCATTTGTTCCAATTTTTTCAATCATTTTCAAACAGTTTAGTTAAACTTTTAATACTAAGAATTTTGCGACTGCAAAGTTACAAAAAAAAATCCAAACTACCAAATCTAACTTTTTCTGTTACAATCAATAGCAATAATAACAACAAAACCTTCTTGCACAATCAAAAAAAAAATCGTATCTTTGCGTTTTAAGAGCCACAAGATTCAAGATTAGCAACATCTCATGTCGTATATCTCGTACCTCGTGTCTAATATCTAAAAATCTAACAAAATATGAAAGTATATAAATTTGGAGGCGCATCAGCCAAACATGCCAATGGCGTACGCAACCTTTGCGAAATAGTAAAACAATCCGACGAAAAACTCATTGTTGTAATCTCTGCAATGGGCAAAATGACCAATGCATTCGAACTCGTCGTAAACAGTTTCTTCAACCACAAGTCTGACGTAGAACAACACATCAAAGCCATTGTCGATTATCACGAAGCAATCATCGCTGACCTCTTCGGCGACCAACGCGACACAATCGACACCCTCATCGCCGACCTCTACTCACAACTCGACGAAATCATATCTCAACGCCCTTCTCTTAGCTACGACTTTGAGTATGACCGCATTGTATCTTTCGGTGAACTTATCTCTACAACTATAGTAGCCACATATCTCTGCCACATAGGACTACCTGCAGAATGGATTGATCTGCGCAACTGCATCATCACCGATGCTAACCACCGCGACGCCAATGTTGACATGGAAGTTAGTCGCGATTTCTGCCGCGAAGCATTTCTCGACAAACCACTCACCATAACTCAAGGTTTCCTCGCAGGTACAAAAACCAATCAAACCACAACTCTCGGTCGCGAAG
>JAZOMI010000144.1:0-6305 GCA_045653825.1 Candidatus Aphodosoma sp.
TCGAGCGCAAAAGCCTCGACACCGACCTCCTCTTACAAATCTCCAAAGCCCTCAACAAAGACTTCTTCGCCATTCTCTCACAAGAACTAAACAAACCCTAAAGTGTCAAAATAATTTACACAATCGTAAAATTATCTTGACGCTTTTCTTTTTGCCACCACCATAGTAAAACTTACCTTTGTACATGTGAATTAAAATAACGTAAGTATTAAAAAAAACTATTATACGTTAACTTATATATCATAATAAAACAAACGGAAGAAGCCAAAAATCCGACAAAGAGTAGGCATAAAGAAAAAGTAAAAAAAATGCAAAAAAGAGTATTTTTATTGCTATTAATAGTAGCAGGAATCTGTAATGCGCTAATTGCGCAAAATTTAGTAACAAAGTACGAATACTATGATTATTATCAGTCCCAACTTAAAGAAAAATATACGATGCTTGTTGATGGCACTAAACATGGTAAATCGTATCACTATCGTGAAGAAGGTCCTCTATGGATAGTTGAAGATTGGAATCATGGAGACTTAACAGCTACAACCACCTACTATTTAGATGGTAAAACAATAAAATCTCATAAAACATACATATACGACTCTATTTATTATAATGAGAGTAGTGATTATGACAAAATATTGAGCAATTATGTAGAATATAATATAAACGGAGGTATAATTAGCTATTATTCTATTAAACACACACCTGGAAAATTATTTCCCTCTGGCTATGGACTATTTCTAATTGAATATATGATAACTTCAGCTTATGATGAAGATTGGAAATATACACTTTCTTCAGATGGTAATACAGCCGATATAAAAAACATTAAAACTGGAGCACACTTTACCTATAATTACAAAAAACAAGAACTTAAAATAAACAACTTAGAAACCATATTCTTTGAAAAATCAACTAAGTATCCATATCCTGACGAAGATTTAGTAAAACAAAAAATTAAGAACAATATAGTAACTTATGAGGTTCTCAAAGATGATGAGTTTTTTCATGATAATGGATATGTATATCAACTACCCAAAGGCTTGACAGGACAATATACCATCAAAAACATTCCTCTTTCTAACAAAGAATTTCACTCTTATTTTTTTAATTCGGAATCGCCAACAGATCCAATGGCCACCAAGAGTAAGATAAGTGGTACAGGGGGGACGATAAAAGAACCTCGACTAAAAGGATTACGAATACCCCTCTCTGATGAAGTATTAAAGCAAGGCAAAGTGGTTGGCATTCAATTAAGAGATGACGACAGTTATGCCGAGGCTTCTATACTCTTAAAATTGATAAGCGGAGATTATCAAAATGGAGTATTTGAATTTAAAGAAGAGAGTAATTATTATAATAAGAGAAATACAGTATGGCAAATAACAACCCATGATGGTAAAATTGTAAAATACAATAAAGAATACAAAACTGAATATGATGAATGGAATCTTGAGGCAACTAAGATAAAAACATCTTATGATGAAAATAATAAATGCATTGCATTAGAGGTATTAGAAGGCAGTCTGACTGAAACGAATTGGAAGAAAGTTCTTGATGTTTATGATAATGTATATGTGGATGGTACCTTATTTTATGATGAAGACAACGGTGATACTAAAACTAATTTAGAGAAAGTAAGATACAGTGACTATGATATAGAAGCAGTGTATGAAGATAAAACTAAAGTAGGAAAATTCGAAACAAAAGAGGATAAAAAGCCGATTGAATATAAGTTTATAGAAGGTGAAATTACTTATAACTATTATGATTATGATTGTAAAAAAAATTATTCATGTCATATAATTTCAACGAAAAATTCAAAAAAAGTCGAAACAGGTAAATTCGAAAACGACTCATTGATAGAAGGAAAACGTGTAATGATTGACAAGAATAGCGAAGAAACAACTTATGAAGGCAAATTCCATAATGGAAAATTCATTCAAGGAAAAGTGAAGTCTAATGGTGTTAGTATGGTAGGTTCGTTTGAAAATGATATATTTGTTAATGGCACAAAAACTTTAACTTTTAACGATGGTAACACCTATATTCTTAAAGGTAATTTTACTGAAAATGGTCATCTAAAGAATGGGCAAATTGATTGTTCTGGCAATCTATCTTTCTATATACAAAAACCATTTGAGTTCAAAAAAATGACTTGCACTCTGCCATCTTGTGAAGTATATATTGAAAAAAAGAATGGCGATGTGTTTGAAGGTATAATTCCCGAAGATATATTACGTAAATTTCTATGGAGGTATATAACCGCACAGGAAAATCCTAACACAATAATTAAGGGTAAATACACTAAATCAGATGGAAATATATTAGAGGGTACATTTAGAAATATTGATATTCTCAATAAAGATTTAAATGTTCGTATGCTCCTTTCAGGAACAGCCAATTTTGCTACCAACTTTGGACATTACATAGGTGGCTACGCAAATGGTAAAGCTATTGGTGCTGGCAAAATGATTGTCAATGATTTAGGAGAGTTTATAGGTTATTTTGAAAACGATAAGTTAAGTAAGGATTCTATCTGTACAGTTAATCTTAAATTCCCTAATGGTGACACCTTTAAAGGTTATATGTTAGGAGGCAAAATAAGCGGCTATGGTGAGTTACGCTTTGCAAATGGTGATTACTACATAGGTGAATTTGTTGAAGGCAAGTTTTCTGGCACCGGTAATGTTCGTTATACTCATAAAAAAGGAGTATATGAAGGCAACGTAAATAACTTCGTTTGCCAATACGATACTCCACAAGACAAAAAAGCACTAAAAAAGATAAAGAATCCTAAAGTGCCAAAGATTCAAATTCCAGGTAAAGTAGGAAAAATGACCGTAACTACATCAGAATAAACACATAGAGTTGTACACTTTGCTACCCTTGTATTATTTCACTCAAGGGTAGCATTATTTTATACAATAAAAACACAAATTCAAATTAACACTATGGAAACAAAAACTTTCGAAACATTAAAACAAGAACTTGACAACCTATTCCATAAATTCTTCGAGGATATGAAAATCGACGAAAAAACAGGTATAGTCAAAGACACAAACAAACGATTTTCCGGGTATCCATATATAGGAGAAAAATATGTAGAAGCACCAGTAAAAATACTTTTTATTCCTTTAGACACTGGTTCTGATGAACTTAAAGAAAAAAATACTTATCACAAATTTGATAGTCGCGCAGAAAAAGTTACGCCCAAAAAAGATGCTAAACACGTATTCAATTCTCATCTCGCAGGTCTATACGCAACAACAGTATGCTTATTAAAAGAAGAATTAGAATCAGCTAAAGATTGTTGGGAATATCTATCTAAGGGAAGAGAAGAAGACTTAACATCTACAAAGATAAACAATTCATGGAAAAACCTTAATGAAGAACAAAAAAATATTTTATCATACATAGCATACGACAATCGATACAAATTTGTTACTATTGAGCGTCCCGAAAATAAAAGATCAGGAGGAAAAGATAGAACATGGCTGGATAAAGATAAAGAAAGAGAACTTCTTATATCCGAAATAGAAATTTTCAATCCAGACATTATTGTATTTCAAGGGAAAGCCGGTATAGATAATTGCAATACAAAAGAACTTAAAGAAAAGTATACAGTATTCGAAGCTTATCACCCATCTTGCTGGCAAAAAGGAGCAAATAAATTAGAATACATTATCAAAACATTTATTAAATAATCAAAAACTAAAACAAAATCGACCAAACATGGATTTTTCCAATTTGGTCGATTTTATTATTTTGCACAATTCAAATTATACAAATCATGGATTTTTGACAAAACAGGTAAATATATTTGCATATACCAAAGAAAATCTGTAATTCTGCGCTATATATATGACCTCAAAAATCAACACTTATGAACAAAAAAAATCAAGACATAACATACTTTATATCTTTTTGTATTGAACAATATAAAAATACAAAAAAATTATAAGGAAATTATGTAATGACTATTTTTGACAAATACGGTGTACTTGAATACCTAAACAATCACTTTGAAATATTACACACTCAAAGTTGGCAATGGATTATTGAAGAAATTGACGAATTTATCGAATTAAGAAAAAAAGAAGAGCTATGAAAGTATATCACAGAAGCACAGAATTAGTAAAAAATCCAGAAATACGAAAAGCCAAAGAAAATACAATTATAATAGACGAAATAAATCAAAACAATTTATATCTATTGCTTCCTTCGAAAAAAAGTTGGTTGGCAACAATGCTTGCAGAAGAACAAAACATAAGTGTGCTGTCTGCAATAAAAAAAATATATTCATCAAAACTCTACAAAAAATTACAAAACGAAAGTACTAAAATGTGGCATTTAGGGCCTGTAGCACTATATGAAGAATTAACAGAAGAATTAAAAAACGAACTATAAAAAAACTCTACTCTCCTTGATAATTAAGGAGAGTTTTTTTTCAAAAAAACAACTGTATTGAATAAAAAGAGAATTTTCAACAATCGTCATTGCTGTATTCAACTTTTTTTAGTAACTTTGCACTCAACTCGAATGGTGGTGTCCGGTAATGCCTTTTTGGGGCTACCGTGGCTGAGATTATACACATTGCACCAGTACAGATAATGCTGACGCTGGAAGTTTGGAGTATATATTTTAAACATAAATTTCCATTAATTATCCATTAATTATAATTTACGATAATTTATGTTTATAATAGAAAAACGTCAATTTACGTTTACATAAAAAAGTCACACCTCTATTTGAGTGAATAACAAACTTAAAATTAGAGGTATGAACAAACAAAAATCCTATCCAATTGTCCTATCAATTGCTGGCTCCGACTCGTCTGGTGGAGCTGGAATTCAAGCCGATCTCAAAACTTTTTCCTCTCTCGGTGTCTATGGCACAACTGCCATAACAGCCATCACTGCGCAAAATACTCAAGGCGTACACTCCCAATTTACCCTCCCACCGCAAATGGTCTATGATCAAATCGTTGCCGTAATCAACGACCTACACCCCGCTTTCATCAAAATCGGTATGCTCTCTAATTCCGGAATAGTTCTCGCTGTGGCAGAAGCACTTAGCCAATATTCCCTCCCTATCATTCTCGACCCCGTAATCGTTTCAACCAGTGGCCACCGTCTGCTCTCCATCGAAGCCCAAGAGGTTCTAAAAGAAAAACTTCTCCCCATGTCCACTCTCATCACTCCCAACATCCCAGAGATGAAAGCCCTCACCGACATGCCTCTTTCCTCTTTCGAAAAAAAACAAGCCGCCGCACAACACCTTATCAATTACGGTGTTAAGGCTGTCCTACTCAAAGGCGGACACGAAGAAGGCAACACCAAAACCGACATTCTATTCACCCAATCGGCAAACGGAATAAAATCCACCCTCTTCACCGCCACCACTATCTCCACCCCCAATATTCATGGCACAGGTTGCACTCTATCTTCTGCCATAACTGCTTTCTTAGCTCGCGGACTATGCCTCAACGACGCCATTACCGAAGCTAAAAACTACATAACCAATGCCATCACCGCTGGCGCCGACATCAAAATCGGACACGGCTCTGGCCCCGTAAACCACGGCTTTAACCCCCTAAAAATGCAAATCTATGACATCAAATAATTATAAACTCCAATTCATCACTCACTACAACGACCGCTACTCCTACATCGACTCTGCTCGCATAGCCTTAGAGGGCGGTTGCCGTTGGATTCAACTACGCATGAAGGACGCCGAAGAGTCTCTGTTAGAGAAAACTGCCCTCATCGTGCAAAACATGTGTCGTTCCTACAATGCCACATTTATTATCGACGACAATGTTCTTCTCGCCCGAAAAATCAAAGCCGATGGCGTACATCTCGGCAAAAACGACATGCCTATTGCCGAAGCCCGCAAAATACTTGGCTCTGAATTCATTATAGGTGGTACAGTCAACTCTTTCAACAACATTCTACACCACCTACAAGGTGCTACACCCGACTATTTCGGTTGTGGACCATTCCGCTTTACATCAACCAAAAAGCGACTTGCTCCCATACTCGGTTACGAAGGCTATAAACTCATAATCAAGCAAATGCAAGACCATAACATCCACATTCCGCTTGTCGCTATCGGTGGCATCTGCAAAAACGACATCCCACAATTGCTACAAAATGGCGTCAACGGCATTGCCCTCAGTGGCTCTATCCTCAATGCCGAAAATCCAATCCTCGAAATGCAAGAAATCATCAATACCATTAACCAATATTAATAGAAAAAACTATGAAATCCGACTTCAAAATTTCTTATCCTGGCTCTCAAAAGGT
>JAZOMI010000145.1:0-2883 GCA_045653825.1 Candidatus Aphodosoma sp.
TCAATTATGCAAGTTTTTTTAAAAAAGGAAGAGGAATGACCGTTTTTTTTCTCAATGCTGCCAATTTCGCGACCACCATAGGAGATCTGTGGGCTTTCGGTGGCTTTCTATAAACGTGTCACTATAATAATGCTGCAAAAATCTTCGGCACGGAAAGGATTTTGTGCCGAAGATTGGGTAATTGGGAGGGTAAAAGGGTATATACAACATGCGGGAAGTGTAGTATTTGCTAAGCTTCCCGCGTGAGTGTGTTTTTTTGAAAAAAGTTTTCGTATGCCGAAGATTGTGCCGAAAGTTTCTATTGTTGTAAGAAGAGATTTAGTTTTTCTTCGGGTGTAGAGGCTACTTGAAGATATTTTTCTAAATCTTTTGTTTTAGAAGTCGCAAATAATATCATTTTGTCATTTACTTTATCTAACAATGTTATCGCATTTGATAAATCTGTCAGTGATTTATTATTAATTCCATCAGATATATACTTTGCTATCTCCACATAAGCGTTATAAATTATAGGTTTCTTTGTTACCTTGCAACTACTATTCTCTCTTGAACTTTTTTGATAGTTAGATGAAGTTGATGATGTTTTCGTATATAATGAAGCGACTTCTTTACATTTATTAATCGCTTTTGGTGCGATTGCCCTAATTTGTTTTAGTGTATCTAACATTTCAGGATTTACTCTACTAAGATAATTTTTCAAAGTATCCAAATCTTTTGGTTCAATAGAATAAATTTTTTCGTAGTAGCTTTTGTTTATATTAGTCGCTAATTTAATTATAGTTTTCCGATGTTTATTTATTTCACCACATACGATATTTTCTACATTTATGTCTAATAATGTTAAAAGTGTTTTATCCTCTTTTTCATACAATAATGTACATTGTGTTTCTCCATAAAATGAATTGTATTTTTGCCATTCGGCTCCAGCACAAGCATTGTATGTACTTGCTACTTTTGAAAAAAGTTCATCATATTGTTTTTTGCGCTCTTCTTCTTCAAATTTGGCTTGTTCTTCGCGTTCTAATTTCACTCTTTTCAAAGAATCCAATAGTTGACTAACAAACTCAATATCTTTATCTAACAAATCATATCGAACTTCTTTTTTACTCCCATAAGGTTTAGTACCATCACAAATAGTACTAATATAAATTATAGAATCCCCAATATCCTCTCCTTCTCCCGATTTGTATTTGTTCCAGTAATCAATTTCATTGAGGGAAATATATGGTTTTGTATAACGAGGATATTTGAGAGTAAAACAGCAACGACTAGCAGTAAATCCAAAGTCAATTACTACACCATCAGAATAATACTGATATTGTCCTGTACCATATTTATTCCCTGCTTGAAAATCTACATACTTTGCATTGTTGAAATCTGGAGCTGTATTTTGATAGCTATCAAGTGTTTCACCTTCTTGTTTTAATTCAAATGTTGTACCATCAATAAGTACTCCCTTTTCAGCTTTGCCAACAAGAGTTAATAGTTGATAATTAGCATGTCGTGCATTGAAAGAAATATTGATATTTCCTGTTAGATAACTATCAAAAACTTCTACCGTGAAATTCTCTTTCTGTTCACGCACTTTTTTCCACATAGTACTAAGCTCGTAAGCTCCATTAGTCACATTATAATCAACTCCTTTAGAATAATCGATGTATTTTTCATAATGCGACATGTTACAAGCATAGGTAAGAGTACCTGTTATTTTATTGTGTTGATAATTGCAGGTTACCGTTTTCTTTCCTTTGCGAGCATTGTTGTTTACAGGCGCTTCTGTCACTGTCATTTTTCCGTGCTTTACTTCTTCCCCGTTATCATCTATATAGTAGGAATAAGTAACTGTTACATCATCGCCCAAGTCAAGTGTTTTAGTTTGAGTTGTTTGTGCATTTGCTGAGATAATTATTGATGCTAATGCCATTAAAATAAATGTTCTTTTCATGATTTTGGTATTTAGATGGTTAATGAATTCCAATTAGTGGTTCATATTTACGAGCGAGTTCTGTCTCGAAAATCTCTTGCACAGGTATTACATCGTATGGTAAAACGATGATATGTAAACGAAGTTGTAGATTCATTGCTTTTGCCCAATCATTGAGTTGCAAGCCATGCGATGCTTGATTGAGGTGATAGCCGAGATGTTGAATAACCCTGCCGATAATATGTTGCTGCACTTTGCCCACATAAAGCGTATTTTCTCTTGCTACTGCTTTTTTTAGTACGCGAGGTGTATATTTGGGCAATTGACTGACGGTTTGTTTGATTTGCTCTGCGTCATAGGGCGATGTAATCTCCCAACGATACAAGCAAGGCAATTCATCTACTTCGGCTAATTGCTCAAACATCATTTTGAAAGGTGTTGCATAACGGACATCTTCTAAGTCACGGTATTTGTCTTCGAAATCTTTGCTGTCAATTTCAAAAGACATTTCTTTTACAATACCAATTTCTGCGAGGTGGTGAAAACGAGCACTGTACAAATCTGCGATTTCACGAACAAAATCTTTTTCCATAATTGTAGTGATTTATGATTTGTTGATATATATGCACGAAAAAGCGTGAACTTTCGTTCGCTTCAATTTGATTACTTGAGGTTCTCGACTACCTTACTTATTCAAATCTACGCACGGAAAACTCACGCTGTAAACGCGAGCGTGCATAAACCGTACTTGAATAAGTAATGATTCTTTGAAAGTGTCGAGTTTTCAAGTAATCAAGTTTGGGCTTATAACGCTATATTACATATGTCGGGCAACGGTATCGTTGCGAATTAACTATAAACTATGAGTGATGAGTTATAAGTAATTTTATGGGGTTAGTATTGTTTGGTTATTTGTTTCCAATTTATGCCATAGTCAAATGGCGGCGTTGGAGGGCGGT
>JAZOMI010000146.1:0-19167 GCA_045653825.1 Candidatus Aphodosoma sp.
GTCAGCCGACAAGTTTGTCCATTCCTCTTTTTTATACATGTAAGAATCCCAAATGAAATATATAATCAACAACAACGCTCCTGTGAAAGCCCACATTGGTAATAAGTTAAAGAACCAAGTGAATGACGCACCACGGAGGTATAGTAACAACAATGGTGGATCACCGAGTGGAGTAAGAAGACCACCGCAGTTGGCAACAGCTGCAATAAAGAACAACATTGTGTGTACTTTGTGTTTGCGTTGAGAGTTAGTGTCGATGAGAGGACGGATGAGCAACATTGCTGCACCTGTTGTACCCATAAATGAAGCTAAAATCCAACCTAATGCAATGAATGCAGTGTTGATAATAGGTTTAGCTTTGATGTCGCCACTAAGGTGAATACCACCTGTAATAACAAACAAAGCAGTTAAAAGTACGATGAATGGGATATAGTCGCCAAAGATTTGGTGTTCGAGTTGGTGAACTAATCCACATTTTACTAAATAGAATGCTGTTGGGATACCCAAAATAGCAGAAACGAGAAGTTTGTTTCTGTTATGCTCCCACCATTCCTCCGCAATAAGCGGACCAACGGCAATCATCAGCAGCATGATGATGAACGGAATAGAAGCCCAAAATGGAACTTGCATTACCGCTTCGGTTGCGCTTAAAAGTAACATGTTTTTTTGTTTTTAATAGATTATAGTTTAAAGTTAAAAGAGTTTTTTTAGATTGTTAGTAGCGAGATGTGAGACTTACTCGTTTTGTTCGTTGTTTTAGTCGAGTTTGAGAACGGCAAGGAAGGCTTTTTGTGGTACTTCGACGTTACCAATTTGTTTCATACGTTTTTTACCTTTCTTTTGTTTTTCGAGCAATTTACGTTTACGAGAGATGTCACCACCATAACATTTTGCGGTAACGTCTTTGCGAACTGCTTTTACTGTTTCGCGAGCAATAATCTTCGCGCCAATCGCCGCTTGAATTGCAATATCGAATTGTTGACGAGGGATAAGTTCTTGTAGTTTCTCACACATACGGCGACCGAGAGTGTAGGCATTGTCGAAGTGGATAAGAGAAGATAGAGCATCGACTGACTCGCCATTAAGGAGAATGTCGAGTTTTACCAATTTAGATGGACGGAAACCATTCATGTGGTAGTCGAAAGATGCGTAACCTTTTGATATAGATTTTAGTTTGTCGTAGAAATCGAATACGATTTCGCCGAGAGGCATGTCGTAGATGAGTTCTACGCGGTTGCCTGAAACGTATTCTTGTTTAACTAATTCGCCACGTTTGCCAAGGCAGAGAGTCATGATTTGGCCAATATAATCAGTTTTGGTGATTACAGAGGCACGGATATATGGTTCTTCGATATGGTCGATTTCAGTAATTTCAGGTAAGCCAGAAGGGTTGTGAACTTCAAGACAAGCACCTTTATTGGTAAATACCTTATATGAAACGTTAGGTACAGTAGTGATAACGTTCATATCGAATTCGCGGTCGAGGCGTTCTTGCACGATTTCCATGTGGAGCATTCCGAGGAAACCACAACGGAAACCAAAGCCAAGAGCTGCAGATGATTCAGGTTCGAATGTAAGAGAGGCATCGTTGAGTTGAAGTTTCTCGAGAGAAGCACGAAGGTCTTCGAAATCTTCAGTCTCGATAGGGTAAACACCGGCAAATACCATAGGTTTCACTTCTTCGAAACCATCAATAGCACTGTCGCAAGGGCGTTTCACGTGAGTGATGGTATCACCAACTTTTACCTCTTTAGATGTTTTGATACCCGAAATGATGTAGCCTACGTTACCAGCAGAGAGTTCTTTTTGAGGAACCATGTCGAGTTTGAGGATACCGATTTCGTTGGCTTCGTATTCTTTTCCTGTATTTACAAACTTAACTAAGTCGTTAGGTTTGATAGTACCGTTGATGATTTTGAAATAAGCAATGATGCCACGGAAAGAGTTGAATACAGAGTCGAAAATAAGGCATTGGAGAGGCGCATTAGGGTCGCCTTCAGGAGCAGGAATGCGTTCTACGATAGCTTGTAGAATTTCTTCGATGCCCATGCCTGTTTTACCTGAGGCACGTATAATTTCTTCGCGTTTGCAACCAAGGAGCTCTACGATTTGGTCTTCCACCTCTTCGGGCATGGCATTGTCCATGTCCATTTTGTTCATTACAGGAATGATTTCGAGGTCGTTCTCGATTGCCATGTAGAGGTTAGAAATTGTTTGAGCTTGAATGCCTTGAGTAGCATCAACAATCAAAAGAGCACCTTCGCATGCTGCGATAGAACGAGAAACTTCGTAAGAGAAATCGACGTGTCCTGGAGTATCAATTAAGTTGAGTGTATATTCTTCGTTGTTGTATTTGTATTTCATTTGGATAGCGTGCGATTTGATGGTGATACCGCGTTCGCGTTCCAAATCCATATCGTCTAATACTTGTGCTTGGAGGTCTCGAGCTTCGACAGTTTGAGTGTACTCCAATAGTCTATCCGCCAAGGTACTTTTACCATGGTCGATGTGGGCTATAATGCAGAAGTTTCTGATTTTTTTCATTTATATAAATTTAACAAAACAATATGCAAAGTTACAAAAAAACATTGAATGGAGCAAATGTTTTTTTTACAATTCAAAATAATTTAGAATTTATGTTAATTTAATATTGGGGTATTTTTTTGTTATGGTATTGATTTGTTGTGATAGTTTTTGTTGGAATTTTTGGTATTCAGTGGAGTCGGGGTGGAGGGGGCGGTGGGAGAGTGATTTTTTTATTTTTTTTATCTCCTCGGCAGTGCGAATAGCTTCTTCGGTTAGATATGTTTTGGTGAATCGCTCGAATATATAGTTAATAGCTACTTCAGAGGGGTGAATCATGTCGGTTGCATAGTAGCGGTAGTCGCGTAGTTCGTCCATCATGATTTCGTAGGAAGGGAAGTAGTTAGCTCCTGTTTCGCGGCAGATTTGGTCGGTGGCGAGGAGTAGTGTGGCTTTGTTTATTTGTCCGTGGTGGGCACTTTCGCTGAGGTAGCGGACGGGGGAAATAGTGAAAATAGGGAGTAGGGAATAGGGAGCAGGGAATAGGGAATAGTAAGGAGTGGTGATTTCGTTTGTTGTGAGGAGGCGGTGGGTGAATTGGCGGGCTGGGAGTTTGTGGCAGTTGGCAACTACTTGGTTGTTGTGTTCGTATACTTCGGCTGAGCCGAATGTGATGATGAGGTGTGTGGCATTTTGTAGTTGTTCGTGGGCTTGGTGTAGTCGGTCGTTCATCATTCTGAGTGCCTCGTTTTTGTCGGAATGCGAGAATGAACCGTGGTGCATGAATGAAGCCCATAATCCGTTGTGGTAGAAGAGTTCATCTTCGGTAAATTCACGGTCTTCGGTGATTCGTTTTAACGCAGAGTGAATTGAAATGGGGTTGTAGAGTATGCCCATTGGGTTCATGACAACGTTGAAGCCACAGTCGATTAGTTTTTTGCCGATGTTTTCGGCAAAGCATGAGCCGAGCATCACAATTCGTGAATTGTGGTCAATTGATTTGTTTGGTTTTATATTTACGGGAGTAGTGAATTGCATAGAATTGAGAATTGAGAATTTTTCGCTTTGCTCAAGATTTTTGCTTTGCTTGGCAATTTGAGTAAACTCAATTGCTCTCGCTTATTGCAAAAATTGAGAATTGAGAAATTTTGCGGTTTTCTGTTGTTTTCTTGCTTGCAGTTTGCTATGGGGTATCTTGAAGGTATCTTGAAGGTAACTTGAGGGTAGGATTATCCTATGAAGTGGGTGCAGTATCCTATGAAGAGGGTTGCTGTTTAGGAGAGTGGATTTATATAATTTTGTTGATTGCACGAAGTAGGATTGTGTCGTCGGTGTCGTCGGGAGAGATGTGGACTTCGATATTGGGAGCTACGCCGAATTCGGTGTGTTGCATTTCGGCATCAAACATTGGTACGGCAGAGAAGCGTATCATCCATCCGTTAGGGAGTTCTTGAGAGAGAGGCATGCCACCACCTCCGCCAGTGATGCCGCCAATGATTGTTACGTTTGGGGCTTGTTTCATGCGTACGATGAAGTCGTTAGTGGCTGAGTAGCAGCGACGATTTGAGAGTACGATGACTTTTTTGTCGCTCCAATTGATAGGAGCATTGGTTGGGTCGGTGGTTATTTCGGTTGGGTCGGAAAAGCAGTCGTGGCATTTGTCTGTTTTGTGGCGCATATAGCCAGTTATGGTTTTTTCTTTGAAGAAACAAGAGGCTAATCGTTCGCTATATTCTAAAGAGCCTCCGCCATTGTTGCGTACGTCGATTATGATACCTTTAACTTTGTTGAGTTTGTGAAAATAGGCATCAATATAGGCGATATTGGCAGCTGTAAAGCCAGATGAGAAGCTGCTATAACGGATGTATCCTATTTTATGGTTGGCGATGGTGGTATATGCTAATCCACCTGCGGTGCGTAGTTTATAATCGAAGTGTTTTGATAGAAAATCGGTGTTATAGTCGGTTGGATAGGAGTCGTACCAACCTGTGCAAGTAGATACGTCGAACGGGGCATATAGATTAACGTGTCCGTCTTGTAGTTGGTCAATCATTTCTGACATTACGCCGAATAGTTGGAATACATTTTGGACATGATTGATACGAGGTGAAAAGTTGTTATATACCTCGGTCCAATCAATATTTTTGTAGGAGAAATAGCAGTAGCGTTGGTCTAATATTTCCCATAGGGCATCGAAATTGTCGTGAGGGTCGCTATTGTATTCTTTTATAGTTTCGTTTTTGTCGCAACTAAAAAGAGTGAATATTGTGAGTATGAGGAAGAGTATTTTTTTCATTTTTTGCTTTTATTTTATTATTCCGAGATTGAGGACAATGCCTATTTGACCTGATAATTCTTTGATATATAATGACATGTTGTTGGCTTGCCACCATTGGTGGTTGTGGATCATGGCAATGAATAGTGTAGCAGTTGGGAGTATGAAATTGACAGATAGGTTGCCATTTATGCCTTGGCGGTTGTGGAAAGAGGAGAAATGAGCGACATTGTTGAGCGATTGAGGCATACCGAGATAAATTTCGTAGTAGGAATGTCCCATTTCGGGAACGAACATGCCACCGAAGAGTGGAGTTGTGGCTAAATAGTCGAATGATAAAGCCCATTTGCGCCATGTGAGTTGATATTGAGCACCAATTGAGGCTAATAGGTTGAGTTGGATATCGCCCGAATAGGGGTTGTTGACGTTGCGAGATTGAGTTTTCAGTGCGCCATAAATGTCGATTGCACCGCCTGCTATGAGGCGCAAGCCTTTTACGGGGTGCCAATTATAGTGAGATGCAAAGCCTGCGTTCGCGCCAATGTATTGAATCATAGCAGTGTATGAGGGGTTTATCAATCGACCATATCGCCAATGGTCATATACTTGCCATGAGATGCGCTTGTCGGTGTTGTTGTAATAATTAGTGTGATTGATGTCTAAACCTAATGATAATCCTTTATATTCCTGATTGCTAAGATAGTGGTCGGTTATTGCCATTTTGCCGACATTTATGGCAAAGCGGTTGTTAGAACGACAAATTGTTTCTGCCGCAATAAGTGGGACAGAAACAATTAGATATATAATTAGTAGTTTTAACTTCATGGTTTAATAATATAACATTTTGACATCCATTCTTTTGGTTGGAGTCAGATTGACACTTACACCAATTTCGCAAGTAAGTTTTCGGGTGTATGACTTTTGTTGTTTACTTAATTGCCACCAATGGCTATCGTAGATAAAAGAGGTTTGGAGTGTTACATCTTCTAATAAAAATATGATTGCTAGGTCGGTTTTTACGCCTTGCCGATTGTGGAATGATGTGAAATAGATATCATCGTTTGTTATACCTTTTTGTAGTGCGTAGAGGTTTTGCGGATGATTAGGTTCAATCATCATGCCCAATACGTTAAGGTAAGATTTATAACTAATTCCGAGTCCCCATTGTTGCCACCACCACACATATCTGAAATCAGAGTAGAGGAGTAGTTGGGTTTGAAAATCGAGGGTAGCTTTGTCGTTGGTAGTTAGAGTTTTGATACCTCCGAAACATTCGATGATGAGACCAGAGTTGAGAGTGAAATTTTTAGCAGCTCGCCAATGGTTGTATGTTCCAAATCCGACATTTCCTGTCCAATAGGCAATATTGGTTTCGCCTAAAGTCTTGTTGGATGCAATGTTATATGCCCAATTGTCATATACTTCCCATGATAGTTTTCGGTTTGTACCTTTATAGTAACCAGTATGACTGCCTGATAATCCAAAAGATACACCTTCGAATTTATAACCTTCAAATACAGGGTCGGTAAATTCTATTCCGCCAAAAGTGGGTGCCAATCGATGTTGGGTTGTTTTTTCATAATCTTCTGCCGCAATTATAGGCATAGAGATTAGTAATGCAATAATAAGAGATTTTGTTTTCATGGAATTTTTTGATTTTAAGTGGTTTTATATGACCTTAAAGAATCAAAAAATATGCCATTTTTTACTCTTTACTCCTTACTTTTTACTCCTTGTTCCTGTTCCTCACTCCTCACTCCTCACTAACAAAGAGCTATCGCCATACGAGAGGAATCGGAAGTTGTTTTCCATTGCGAAATCGTAGATTTTACGCCAGCGGTCGATACCTACAAAGGCAGATATTAGTAGCAATAGAGTGCTTTTAGGTTGGTGGAAATTAGTGATTATTTTGTTGACTACGCGGAATTGGAACGACGGTACTATCATGATGCGAGTAACTGCACCGAGAGCAGATAAATGGTTGTGGTTGAGATAGTCAACAATCGTTTGTAGAGCCTCTTGTGTTGTAAGGGTATAGTTGTTTTCGTATGGTTCCCATTGTTCGACTATTAAGTCAGGATTTTCGGGGTTGCGGGCAATGCGACAACCGAGATAGTAGAGACTTTCGAGAGTACGTACCGATGTAGTGCCTACTGCCACGATATGTCCTGCCGATGCGATAAGGTCTTCGATAGTAGATTTGGTGACTGATATTATTTCGCGGTGCATAGGGTGGTCGCCAATTTCCTCAGATTTAACAGGTTGGAACGTTCCAGCACCTACGTGTAGAGTTACTTCATCTTCGCGCACGCCATTTAATGCCAATTGGCGCAATACGTCCATTGTGAAATGTAGTCCAGCTGTTGGAGCAGCCACCGAGCCGTCGATTTTCGAATATACGGTTTGGTAGGTCTCTTTGTCTTTCTCTTCAGTAGCACGATTGAGGTATGGGGGAATGGGCAATTCGCCAAAATGAGATAATATGTCTGAGAAGAGAATCTCTTTATTATCCCACTCAAAACGAACGAGATGCGACATACCTTCGTTTGCCGATTCAACTCTGATGGCTTGTAATTCAACCAATTTGCCGTCGATTGAAAGCATCTGTTTTAGTGCGCCTTCTTTCCATTTTTTCGAATTACCAATGAGGCATTTCCATACGCAACTATGATTTTCTTGAAAAACAAGGTTGTAGTCGGCAGGGTCGTGAGGTTCGAGGCAGAAGATTTCGATAGTAGCTCCAGTCTCTTTTTGAAAATGTAGGCGCGCTTGAATTACCTTTGTGTTGTTATATACCAACAAATCGTTGTGAGCCAATACATCTGGTAAATCATAAAAATGTAATTGTTCGATTTCGCCATCTTTCCAATACAATAAATTAGAATGGTCGCGATTAGGTAGAGGGTATTTGGCTATGCGTTCGTCAGGAAGATTGTAGTTGAAATCTTCGATACGTATCTCTTTTATATTCATTATTTAATTTTTTTGAAGATAGAACCGGTGGTTGATGTTAGAGTATCTTTTTTTATTTCAAGTAGATAGATGTTTTGGTTAGCATCTACTACGCAGATATTTTTCATGTCAACGTCCAGCGAATAGTTGCAGTTTTGCATAGGTTTTTCGGCTGTAATCACATCACATACACCTCTGTTTTTAAAAATAAAAGTGATAGTGTCGTTTGTGTAACTGCCACTGAATTCGTTTGATTTTTTGTTGTTGCCACATGCAGTGAATATTGAGGCAATCAGTACTATAAGGATAAAATGTTTCATATTTCAATTTTTAAATTATTTAGTGCTTTTTTTAGTTCTTGCATTCTTTCAATTTCTGCGATGCGAGGGTGTTCGATTGTTTCAACTACTTCATGTGCCCAAGTTGTGTGATATGGGATGTATATTCCGTAACCGCCTAATTTTACGACAGGTAGGATGTCGGATTTAAACGAATTGCCTACCATAATCAGCTTTTCAGGCTTACAATTCAAATCTTTCAGCATCTTTATATAATCCTCATCTTGTTTGTCGCTCATCACGATGGTGCGGTCGAAATATTTAGCTAAACCAGAGCGATTGATTTTACTCTCTTGGTCGAGGAGGTCGCCTTTAGTTGCAAGCACAAGATGGTATTTTCCTTCGGCTTTTAGTTCGGCAAGAGTGGCTTCGACATCGGCTAATAGAGTGATAGGTTGCATTAACTGTTCGCAACCAATTTCGGTTATGCGTTTTACAATAGAATAGGGAACTTCGTCTTTCAATAATTTACCTGCAGTTTCTATTGCGCTGAGCACAAAACTCTTAACTCCAAAGCCATAAATTGATAAATTGCCTACTTCGGTGTCGAACAGAATAGGCATGATGTTGCGTTCGTTCCACTCTGGAGCATATTCATTTATCAATTTACAGAATTCTCGTTCACTTTGTCGGAAGAATATTTCATTGTCCCAGAGAGTATCATCTGCATCAAAAGCTATAGTAAACATGTTTTAGATATTTAGTAGTGAGTAGCGAGTAGTGAGACTTGCCATTTTTCGCCATAAGGCTCAAGACCTGTGGTTCGGATTTATGGATATTTAGTAGCGAGATATTAGACTTACTTGTTGTGCTCGTTAGGACGCAGCACGCTGCGTCCATATTTGTTTCTTACTTCTTAATTGACACTTTTCCGTTTTCTAGTTTGTATTGTTGTCCGGTTTCGGGACAAGTAGCAAATCCATTTTCATCGAAATTTAATCTATGCCCATATTCACTTACCCAACCAATTTGGTGAGCAGGATTGCCAACAACTAACGCATATGCAGGTACAGGTTTGGTTATCACGGCACCAGCCCCAATCATTGCATATTCGCCAATTTCGTTGCCACAAACAATCGTAGCATTTGCTCCGACCGAAGCACCACGGCGGAGTATAGTTTGCTTGTATTCATTTTTGCGAGATACAGCACTGCGTGGATTTATCACATTAGTGAACACCATAGAAGGACCGAGGAACACATCATCTTCGCATACAACGCCAGTATAAACACTTACATTGTTTTGTATTTTTACATTACGACCTAATCTGACATCTGGTGACACCACAACATTTTGTCCAATATTGCAATCTTCGCCAATTATGCAATTTGACATAATGTGCGAAAAATGCCATATTTTAGTGCCATCACCAATCACACAGCCTTCATCAACGTATGCTGATTCGTGTTTGAAATATTTATTCATATTGTGAATTTTGAAAATTTGGTTCAAAGTTACGATATTTTTTTTTTATAGCAAAGTATATTAAAGAAAAAATAGTTGTAGAATTAGTAAGTAAAGTTTTTTTGAAATTCTTGTGGATGTAAGTTTTGTGATACCAAAAAAAAATATTACCTTTGTATGATTTATTATATTGAAAAAAATGGGTATGGATATGAATAGACATGCAATGAATTTTGGTGCGATAATGGGGTTGGTGTTTTTGCTTAACTTCTTGATTACTACTGTGAAGAGTCTTGCTTTTTTGCAGTATGGGTTTGTGGTGGTGATTATATATTTGGTGTATAGGTTTGCAGTGCATTGTCGTGAGAATGTGATGGATGGGGTGATGTCGTATGGTTCGGCGTTGTGGTATGTTATGCAATTGTTTATGTATGGGTCGATGATTTCGGCTTTGGTGCGTTATGTGTTTTATATGTACGTTAAGCCTGATTTTTTAGAAAATCAGTTGAATGAAACGATGCAGGCTTTGCAGGGAACGCCTATGGCAGAGGTGATTACGGGGGATGTTTACCAACAGACTATGGAATTGATGACGCCACTAAATATGGCGTTGCAGTCGATATGGGTGAATTTGATTTTGGGGTTGTTGTTGGGACTTGTTATGGCTGGGGTTGTGAAGAAGGCGGAGAATCCGTTTTCGGATGGTGGTGTTGAAGAGTGAAAAAGTACAGAATTTTTAATTGTTAATTCTTAATTTTTAATTTTTAATTAAATATATGGATATTTCGGTAATTGTGCCTTTGTTTAATGAGGCGGAGTCGTTGCCTGAGCTTTATGCTTGGATTCAGCGAGTGATGAATGAAAATAAGTTTTCGTACGAGGTTATATTTATAAATGATGGTAGTACGGATAATTCTTGGCAGGTGATTCAAGATTTGAAGGCTAAGTCGGAGAATGTGCGTGCTATTCGTTTCCGTAGGAATTATGGTAAATCGCCTGCGTTGTTCTGTGGTTTTGAACGCGCAGAGGGAGAGGTGGTTATCACAATGGATGCTGACTTGCAAGATTCGCCAGATGAGATTCCTGAATTGTATCGTATGGTGATGGAAGATGGTTATGACCTTGTGTCTGGCTGGAAACAAAAGCGTTATGATAATACTTTTACAAAGAATATACCTACGAAAATATATAATGGTACAGCTCGTAAGGTTACGGGGTTGAAGTTGCATGATATGAACTGTGGGTTGAAGGCTTATCGTAAAGAGGTGATTAAGAATATTGAGGTGTATGGCGAAATGCATCGTTATATTCCTTATTTGGCTAAAAATGCGGGTTATACTAATATTGGCGAGAAGGTGGTAATTCACCGTAAACGTCAGTATGGTGTTTCTAAATTTGGATTGGAGCGTTTTGTGAATGGTTATCTTGATTTGTTTTCGCTTTATTTTCTTGATAAATTTGGTAAACAACCTATGCACTTCTTTGGCTTGTGGGGTAGTGTGATGTTTTTGATTGGTTTTGTGGCAGTTGTGGTTGTGGGTGCTATGAAGTTGATTGCGCTTTCGAAAGGTGTGCCTGCTCCATTGGTGACTGACACTCCTTATTTTTATATTGCATTGACAATGATGTTGTTAGGTACGCAGATGTTTTTGTCGGGCTTTGTGGGTGAATTGGTTAGTCGTTCGAATGCGGAGCGTAATAAATATCATATTGCGGAGGAAATATAAAAAAGATTATATAGATTACGGATATGAATTTTGAAGTTTTAATAGCGTTTTTATTGGCTGGGCTCCTTGTTTTTGGTGGTGTTTATATGCTTATGAACAGATTTTTTAAGCAAGAATCTGAACGTAGAGCATGGGAATGGCGCAAACAGAACAATGATATAGTGTTGCCAATTCGTTTGAGAGCATACGAGCGTATTGTGTTGTTTTTGTCGCGTATAGACCCAAAATCATTGTTGTTGCGTTTTGATTTTACGGGTATGACGGTTTTGCAATTACAGCAGATGTTGTTACAAGCAGTGCGTGATGAATATGACCATAATGTTTCGCAGCAGATTTATATTAGTAAAGAGGCATGGGCATTGGTAGTTAATGCTCGTGAGGGACTTACTCAGTTGGTAAATACTTGTGCATCACAGTTGAACGCACAGGCAGATGCTATGGAGTTGGCAAACCTTCTTTTGGCAGCATATGCTTCAAATGCGCAGTCGTCAATAGATTTGGCAATTAATTATATTAAAAACGAAATGAAGCAATATTGATTTAGATACGAGACACGAGCTATGAGATTTTGGTTGATACTATATATTAAAAAGTTATTTTTATCAATACTTATATTGATATGTTTGATTTCTTGTAGTTCAGACGATAGTTGTATGCAAGAATTGAATTTTTCGATGAAAGCAGAAGTTTATCGTATGGTATTTGATACATCAATCGAACAATTTGTACCAGAGAAGTATTCAGTTCCAGTTTCGTTACAAGGCTTGGGTTGCGACTCATTATTGTATGATTCAACATCTACATCAACTTTGAATATACCACTCCAAAAACTTGATAATATTTCCTCTTTTGTGTTGACAACGACAATTCAAGTTGATACAAATTATGTCACAACGGCAGATACTATTGATTTTTATCATGTTAACACAGAGGAGTTTATCTCTCTTGAATGTGGTTGTATAGTTACGAATAACATCACGGGTGTGGCACAGACAACACATCATATAGACTCAATTGTGGTGGTTTCGCCAGAGGTAAATTTGCAGTCAGTGAACAATATTAAAATTTATTTGAGTCAAAGGTAGGATTTGAGAATTTAGAATTGAAAAAAATATTATTCATATTAATTTTGCATTGTGCATTGAGCATTGTGAATTGCTTAAATGCTCAATTTTCAAGTATGGGTGGTGGTATTAGTAATTCTTCATCGTCTAATAGTGAAGAAGAGCAAATTCAACGACCAAAAGTGAAACAATTTCAGGGTAATGTATTTCGTGGATTGTCTGTTCATGCCGATATAGGTTCACCAATCATATCTCTTTTAGGCGGGGATACTCGTAGTTATGAGGTTCAATTAGATGTTAATCTTTATCGTCGATTGTATCCGATATTTGAGATGGGGTATGCGACCGCAAAGAAAGAGGCAGTATCGGGGATTGTGTATGACACAAAAGCACCATTTTTTCGTGTGGGATTGAATTATGGATTGTTGAAGCCGTTTAGGGATGATGGTTCGGAACGTTCAGTGAAATGTTATCCTTTTGCAGGGTTAAGATATGCTTTTGCGCCAGTTACTTATCATCTTTTGAATGTTGAGATAAAGGATGATTATTGGGGTACTTCTGAGATTGAAAATTTTAGGAATAATTTAGAATATGCAGGTTGGATGGAAGTAGTCGGTGGTGTGAGGGTTGATTTATTTAAGGGACTTACTATGGGATGGTCGGTGCGTTTGAAAACATTATTACATACTTCGGCTCCCGATAAGTCATACATTTGGTATGTGCCAGGCTATGGCAAATCGTCTGGTATGGGTGTAATGTTTAATTATACAATAGGATACACTTTTTATAGGGAATAGGAAATAAGGAATAATATTTAGATTATGAAAAGAATTATATTACTTTTATTGTGCATTGTGCATTGTGCATTACTTCCCTTCGGGCGTGACCGTTGGTCGTGCATTGTGCATTGTCAAAATAAGCATGAGATGCGTGCGGCATGGGTGGCGACAGTGGCTAATATCGATTGGCCTCAAAGAGGGTGTTTTGATACAGATTCTCAAAAAATGCAGATGATTGAGATTCTTGATAGTCTCGAATCATTGAAATTTAATGCTATAGTATTTCAGATACGTCCAACGGCTGATGCTCTCTATCAATCTGATTTAGAGCCTTGGTCGCTTTTTTTGACAGGCAAACAAGGTATTGCTCCAGAACCATATTACGACCCATTAGAGTTTACAATTGCCGAAGCTCATCGTCGTCAAATAGAGGTGCATGTATGGCTAAATCCATATAGAGTATTGAATGTTGATAACTTAAAATTATTGTCATACAATCATTTATATTATCGTAAACCTGAGTTATTTGTCAAATATGGCAAACAATACTATTTCAATCCTGGACTTGATAAAACACGTCATTTCTTGAATAGAGTCGTTGCCGATATAGTTACTCGTTATGATATTGATGCTGTGCATTTTGACGATTATTTCTATCCATATCGTGTGCCAGGTGAAGAGTTCCCTGATGATAAAACATTTAAATTGCATCCTCGTGGATTTAAAAATAAAGACGATTGGCGTAGAAACAATGTAAACCTTATTATTCAAGAACTTAACGCAACAATAAAAGGTATAAAACCATGGGTTGAGTTTGGTATAAGTCCGTTTGGTGTGTGGCGTAATGCCGACCAAGATATAAATGGCAGTGCCACTCAGGCAGGTTGTACCAATTACGACGACCTTTATGCCGATGTTCGTCTTTGGTTGAAAGAGGGATGGATTGATTATGTAGTGCCTCAGCTTTATTGGGAAATAGGTAAAGAAGTTGCCGATTATGAGGTGTTGGTCGATTGGTGGAGTAAGAATAGTTTTGGACGTAATCTATATATTGGTTTGTCAGCATCTAATTTAGGACATGGGAAAGTAGATGCTTGGCACCGACCAAATGAGTTGTGTCGTCAGTTGGCAATGAATAAAGATTATTCCGAGACAAGTGGAGCAGTTTTTTTCTCTTGTAAAGGGTTGTTGCGCAATGAACAAGGTTTATGTGATAGCCTTCAGCAGACATATTACAAATATCCTGCCCTAAATCCCGAAAATCATAATTTAAAGGGAGCTGCCTCTGCTGCGCCACGCAATCTTCGTATCGAAAACGGTAAGCTCCGTTGGGATGCCGTAGTAGATGAAGGAGGCTATCAAGTGGCTTATTATGTGGTATATATGTTTAGTATTAACGAACCTGTAAATCTCAATAAACCAGAATACATTTTATTAAAAACAAGCGAAACTGAGGTCGACTTATCTAAGATAGATAACAAAGGTCTAGATAAAGTTACTTTCGTCGTAACCACCGTAAATAAGTTTAGATACGAAAGTTCTATAGTTGAAAAAGTGGAGTATAAATTTTAACATGAAATTCCTTGCAATCATACCAGCACGTTATGCCTCTACACGTTTTCCAGCAAAACCATTAGCCATATTAGGCGGAAAACCTGTTATTCAACATGTTTATGAACGAGTATCAAACACACTAGATGCTATTGTCGCAACCGATGACCAACGCATCTACGACACAGTCACTCAATTCGGAGGTAGAGTAGTGATGACATCTACCCAGCATCGCACAGGCACCGACCGTTGTCTCGAAGCATACAACAATTTTGGAATAGAGGCCGACGTAGTAATCAATGTGCAAGGCGACGAACCATTTATTGCAGAAGAACAAATACGCGCCCTTATGCAATGTTTCAACAATCCGCAAACCGACATTGCGACACTTATAAAACCATTTCCTACCAATACACCATTTGAAGTATTAGCCAACCCTAATACCCCAAAAGTTATCACCAACCCACAAGGTCAAGCCCTATATTTCTCGCGAAGCATAATCCCTTACCTCCGTGGAAAAGCCGAAGACGAATGGACCTCATCGCGAACATATTACAAGCATATAGGTATTTATGCTTATCGCGTCGAAATCCTAAAAAAAATAACACAAATGCCACAAACTCCGCTCGAACTTGCCGAATCACTCGAACAACTTCGTTGGCTCGAAAACGGACTAACCATTCAAACAGCCATAACAAACATAGAAACAATCGGTATCGATACCCCAGAAGATTTATTCAAAGCTGAACAATATTTAAAGCAAAAATAAATACCTCTTAAATACATACTCTTATTGTGTATTTATCAAAAAAATAACAATTAAAATATACAACTATGAAATTCAAACGCATCCTTCTCAAACTTAGCGGCGAATCGCTAATGGGAAACAAACAACATGGTATTGATGACCAACGTTTATCAGAATATGCCGATCAAATCGCCGCAATTACACGTATGGGCATCCAAGTCGGTATCGTAATCGGAGGAGGTAACATCTTCCGTGGTTTGAGTGGAGCAGGTCGTGGTTTCGACCGCATCAAAGGCGACCAAATGGGCATGCTTGCCACAGTTATCAACTCTCTCGCCCTCAGCTCAGCCCTCGAAACAAAAGGCGTTAAAGCTCGTGTACTTACTGCTGTTCGTATGGAACCAATTGGCGAATTCTACACTCGCGATAAAGCAGTCGAAACCCTTGAACGTGGCGAAGTAGCCATCTTCTCTGCCGGAACAGGCAACCCATATTTCACAACCGACACAGGCTCATCACTTCGTGGCATCGAAATCAAAGCCGACGTAATGCTCAAAGGCACACGCGTTGATGGCATCTACACTGCTGACCCAGAAAAAAACCCAACAGCAACTAAGTTTGACGAAATCACGTACGACGAAATCTATAATCGAGGATTAAAAGTCATGGACCTCACTGCCACCACAATGTGCAAAGAAAACAACCTCCCAATCATCGTCTTCGATATGGACACAGTAGGCAACCTCGTCAAAGTAGTTTCAGGCGAAAAAATAGGTACATACGTGCATAATTGATATTTTGTAAAAAAGAAGGATTAGATTGCATTTATTTTATTACTATTTAGTAAAAAATATTGATTTATAAAAATTTAATTGGTTTGTATGGATTCCCGATAGCTACGCAGTTGTCGGGAATATCTTTTACTACTATGCTACCTGCTCCGATTGTTACGTTGTTGCCCATGTTTACTCATGGAAGAATTGTGACGCTACCTCCTATCCATACATTGTTATTTATTGTAATGGGTAGAGTAGTTTCGAATTTTATATTGTGCGGCGTATAGGGTTGATAGGGTGTCTACGGTGTAAATACTCACGTTTGGGGCGATGAAGCAGTTGTCTTTAACAAGTAACTTTGTTTTCATCAAGTACTACAAAATTGAAGTTTGAAAAGAAAATATCTCCTATTTCAATATTGCTATCATAGTCGCAATAGAATGGTTGATTGGTAAGAAAAATTTTGCCGAATTTTTTCTAATATACGATATATTAATGCTTTATGTTCTTCGAGTATTGAAGATCATAGTTGATTATATTCCTATACTAACTCTTTCATTGTATTGATTTCGGCAAGTAATTGAGGTATCAGTAGCATCATGTTCGATGCTAGCAAGCATTTTTTTTAGTCATAATTATGCATTATGGATTATGCATTGAAAATTGATTTAGGATATTCTGCTTCGATGAAGTAGAGTCCGCAGGCGGGAACGGAGTGACCTGCAGAGCAGCGGTTTTGGGCTTCGATGACTTGTCGGAAATCTTCTATTGAGAGACGTTCACGACCGACTTCCATGAGTGTACCTACTATGGCGCGCACCATATTGCGTAGGAAGCGGTTAGCTTTGATGGTGAAGACTAATTCTTCGCCTCGTTTCTCCCAATATGTTTCCATGATGGTGCAGTTGTTGGTCTTTACGTCGGTGTGAAGTTTGCTGAACGAGGTGAAGTCCTCGTATTCAAATAATACCTTAGCAGCTTTGTTCATCAATTCGATGTTGAGAGGAAAATGTATGCGGCAGGCTTTGTCCTTTAGAAATGGATTTTTGCTTGTAATGATATGGTATTCGTATTTACGAGATAGAGCGTCGAAGCGAGCGTGAGCTTCATCGGTAACGGATTCGATTTTGCGTACGGCAATATCGTAGGGCAATAGACTATTGAGGTTGTTGATTAGACGATTAATGTCAACTGTCAACAGTTTACAGTCAACAGCCATATCATTAGGCATATCAAAGTGCGCCACCATATTTAGTGCATGTACACCAGCATCGGTGCGACCTGCTCCTGTGAGTTCGATAGGTGTGCGTAGTATGGTGGTAAGGGCTTTTTCGAGCTCTTCTTGTACTGCAATGCCATTAGGTTGACGTTGCCAGCCACAATAGTTTGTTCCGTTGTATGAAAAAGTGATGAAGAAGCGCATTGAATGAGGAATGAGGGAATTAGGAATGAGGAATTAGGAATGACATTCTCATTCTTTAAATTTTTACATTGTTAGAATAAGACAAAAGAACATAAAAACAAAATTATGTTATTATGTTCTTCTGTCTTTTTTTTATTACTTTGTAATATAATTATTTACGAAATGGAGGGCGAACAACTACTGCAGGGATTTCTTTGTTACGGATTTGAACTGCAATAGTAGTGCCAAGTTTAGCAAATTCTGGTTTGATGTAACCCATACCGACACCTATTTTGCGACAAGGAGACATACAACCTGAAGTTACGCGACCGATAGCATTGCCTTGACCGTCAGTGAGTACGTAGTCTTGACGTGGAATACCGCGTTCTTGAAGTTCGAAACCAACGAGTTTACGTTCAGTACCTTCAGCGCGTTGACGGATATAGAGTTCGCCATCAATAAGGTTTTTGCCTTCAGCAGGTTTAGTAATCCAACCAAGACCAGCTTCGATAGGAGAAGTTGTGTCATCAATTTCGTGACCATAGAGGCAGAAGCCCATTTCGAGACGGAGAGTGTCGCGAGCGCCAAGACCGATTGGTTTGATACCATATTCAGCACCAGTAGTGAAGAGGGCATCCCAAATTTGTTGGCCATATTGTGGGTAGAAATACAATTCGAAACCACCAGCACCAGTGTAACCAGTGTTAGAGATGATTACGTTGTCAACACCTGCGAATTTACCTTCAGTGAAGTGGTAGTATTTGATTTCGCTAAGGTTAACGTCAGTAAGTTTTTGAAGCATTTCAGTTGCTTTAGGACCTTGAACTGCGAGTTGAGCGATGCGGTCAGAAGAGTTTTCGAGTTCTACGCCTTCTTCGTTGTTAGCATTTACCCATGCCCAGTCTTTGTCGATATTTGCAGCGTTTACAACGAGCATATATTTTTCGTCAGAGTAGTGGTAAACGATAAGGTCGTCAACGATACCGCCTTTGCCGTTAGGGAAGCAGTTGTATTGAGCTTGACCATTGATGAGAGAAGAGATGTTGTTTGAACATACGCGTTCGAGGAATTGTTTAGCTTTAGGGCCTTTTACCCAAAATTCGCCCATGTGTGATACGTCAAACACACCAACACCATTAACTACAGTAAGGTGTTCGTCGTTGATACCTGTTGAATACTCAATTGGCATGTTGTAGCCAGCAAATTCGTGCATTTTAGCACCTAAACCGATGTGAATGTCGGTAAATGGAGTTGTTTTCATTGAATTTATAAATTTAAAGTTTGTGTGTTTATTTTTTTGTTGTCGAAAGTCAACAGTCAACGGTCAACAGACTATAGACTGTTGTCTGTTGACGTTTTTATTTTACTAATTTGATGATATTGATTACAGTTTCAACGGCTTTTTCCATTGATTGTACAGGAATGAATTCGTAACGACCATGGAAGTTGTGACCACCTGTGAAGAGGTTAGGACATGGAAGACCTTTGAAAGAGAGTTGTGCACCATCGGTACCACCACGGATAGGTTTCACTTTAGGAGTAACACCTGCCAATTCCATAGCTTCGAAAGCGAGATCAACGATGTGTTTCACTGGTTCAACTTTTTCGCGCATGTTGTAGTATTGGTC